>NKIE01000416.1 GCA_002256055.1 Pseudomonas sp. PGPPP3
CGGTACCATGGTTTGCTGGGGCATCGTCATCACCGGTCTGGTGCTGTTGGCCCTGTATGTCAGCCTTGGCCGCGAACTGACGCCGCTGGTGGCGGAGTATCAAACCGAGCTTGAGCTGCGTGGTCAGGCGGCGCTGGGCATGCCGTTGCGCATCGCGCGCCTGGAAGGTCGCTGGCAGGGTTTTGCCCCGGTGTTGGTGGCCCATGATGTGAGTCTCGGCGAGGCTGACAGCAGCTTGCGTCTGGATCAGGTGCGAGTGATTCCGGATGTGCTTGGCAGCTTGCTGAGCCTGCAGTTGAAGATTGCCGATTTGCAGATCGAAGGGCTGCAAGTGCACCTACAGCAGGGCGAAGACGGTCAATGGGCAGCCCAGGGGTTGCCGGTTCGGGCCGACGCCGAGCCGCTGGCGCCGGCGGTTATCCTCGCCAGCCTGCAACGTATAGGCTGGCTGTCGCTGCTCAATAGCCAAGTGATCGTGCAAGCCCATGGTCAGGCGCCGGTGGCACTCACCTATGTCAACTTCAGCCTGCGCAGTCAGGGCAGTCGCCAGCGCCTGGATGGTCGCCTGGTATTACCCGATGGTCAGCCGTTAGCCCTGCGGCTGAGCAGCCGCTTACACCCTAAGGTCTGGCGTGAAGCCGAGTTGGCGCTGTACCTGAACCTGCCGCAAAGTGACTGGGCACGCTGGGTGCCGGCGCAGTTGACGCAGCAGTGGCGGCTTGAGCGCCTGCAGGCTGGGGGCCAGTTCTGGCTGGACTGGAGCAAGGGCAGCGTGCAGCGGGCTGCTTTGCAGTTGCATGCGCCGAAGGTGGTGGGCGGCTATGCCAAGCGTCCGGCAGAGAGCCTGCAGGACCTGGGCCTGAATGCCCATTACCAGCGCACCGATACGGGCTTTCAATTGCAGGTGGATTCCCTGGCCGCAACCTTGGGTGAGACGCGCTGGGGTGATGCGCGCCTGGGGCTCGAGTATCAGGCCGAAGACGCCGAGCATCAG
The DNA here is from genome assembly GCA_002256055.1 of Pseudomonas sp. PGPPP3. Lineage (GTDB taxonomy): Bacteria > Pseudomonadota > Gammaproteobacteria > Pseudomonadales > Pseudomonadaceae > Aquipseudomonas. Next base: position 995 of record NKIE01000416.1, read on the forward strand.
CCGCAGTGGAAATTGCGTGCCGACCGTCTGCAGTTGACCCCGCTGGTGCCGGTGATCAAAGCGCTGGCGCCGTTACCGGACAATCTGGTCACTTTGTTGGACGGCCTGCAGCCCAAGGGGGCTGTGCGCAATCTGCAACTGGACTACCGCCCTCAGGCCCTGGCTGATCAACGTCTGCAATTCAGCGCTAACCTCGATCAGGTGGGGATCAGCCCGTTTCATGGCGCGCCGGGGGCCAGCAATGTTAGTGGCAGCATCAGTGGCGATCTGGGCCAAGGCCAACTGCGTCTGGCGGCGGATAACTTTGCGCTGGAGTTGGCGCCGCTGTTTGCCAAGCCTTGGCAGTACCGACGAGCCAACGCCCTGCTGCAGTGGCGAGTAAGTCCGGGCGACGTGACCATCAGCAGCCCGCTGATCCAACTGGACGCTGAGGAAGGGCAGTTGGCTGGCGATCTGATGATTCGCCTGGCATTTGATCCGCAGGTCGAGGACTACATGGACCTGCGGGTCGGCATCCGTGATGGCGATGCGCGCTACACCGAGAAGTACTTGCCTGGCGCCCTTAGCCCGGCATTGCGAGAGTGGCTGACTACGTCCATTCGCAGCGGCAAGATCAATCAGGGTTTTTTTCAGTATCAGGGCTCCTTGTCCAAGGACGCCGCGCCGACGGCAAGTACCCTCAGTCTGTTTTTTCAGGTGCAAGATGCTGAACTGGCGTATCAGCCTGGCTGGCCGGCACTGCGTGGTGGCAATGGCGAGGTGTATATCGATGATCAGGGCGTACGTGTGCAGTTGGCCAAGGGCCAGGTGCTGGACAGCGAAGTGCGCAATGTCAGCGTCAATATCCCCCCGGCCACGAATGGCGGCGCCGTGCGCCTGGCCTACCGCCACGCCGGCGCGCCGGCCTGGTTTGACGAGGCCCTGGTGGTGGGCACGCTGCAGCGCGCGGCGCTGGCCTGGAGCGCCTGCGGCGTGCCGGCCGAGGTCATCGCCGACAGCGGCGTGGGCCTGAACCCCACCGCCGAGGTGCAGGTGCGCTGGGACGACGCCGGCACCCGCGGCAATTTCGCGCTGGCCAACCTGGCCAACCGCAGCCTGAGCCTGAGCCCGGCGATGTTTGCGCTGCTGCGCCAGCGCAACCCGCGCCACCCGGCGTTGCAGACGCTGCAGATGACGCTCAGCCACGAGATGGGCCACTTCTTCGGCCTGATGGCGCACTCGCGCCGCTGCATCGACGTGATGAGCTACTACGACAACGGCCAGGGCCAGACCTGCGCCACCCGCGACGGCGGCTCGCCCAAGGCGGTGGTGGAGTACCGCGCCCTGCTGCCCACGGCCTGCGACATCGCCCGCTGCCGCGCGGTCAACGGCCAGCCCTAGCCGCCGCGCGCACTGCGCCCCGCCTGCAACGGGGGCCTTGGCACGCCTGCTGCAGGGGCGGCCCCCGGTGGCGGTGGGATGTCACGGTCAGACTGCACGGCGCGCGGCGCAGCCGGTCGCCCAAGGCGTGGGCCTGTTGAAAATCGCTTTTTTCATTTTCGCTGGCGCTGGCCGCCGTCCCCGCCATGAACCGAGACACCCCCTTCGATGCCCTGTCCATCCTGCAGGCCCGCCGGGGCAGCAGTGGGCGCGGGGCGGGTTGGCCGGGCCATTTGCGCCGGGCACGGGCGGCGGCGTTCAGCCGCGAGGGGGCCATCGGCCTGCTGGTGGCCGTGGCCGTGGGCGGTGGCCTGCTGTGGGCCAGCCACGCCCAGGCTGACGACGAATCGGCCGCCCAGCGCGAGCGGCTGCGCTTGGCCGTGAGCCTGGCCGCCAGCGTGATCCAGGCCGCCCTGACGCGCAACCTGGCCGCCGCCGACATCCTGGACGCCCAGCTGCGCGGTGCCGGCAAGCTCGACCCGCTGGAGCCGCTGGCGGCCAGCCTGCGCGAGCGCTTTGCGCTGCTGGGCACCGTGGCGGTGGCGCCGGGTGGCGTGGTGCGGCAGGTCAGCCCGGCGGCGCTGGCGCCGTCGCTGACCGGCCTGCGCCTGCAGGACGACGAGGCCAGCCGCTGGCCGGTGGCCCAGGCCCTGCGCAGCCGCCAGATGGTGGTGGGCATGGCCAGCGCGGGCAGCCAGGGCACGGTGGGCAACGGCTACCAGCCGGTCTTCCGGCGAACGCCGGGCGACAGCTCGGCACAGGGCAGCTGGTGGGGGCTGGTGATGGTGTCGGTGCAACTGCCCGAGCTGGA
>NKIE01000417.1 GCA_002256055.1 Pseudomonas sp. PGPPP3
ACTGTTTCGCTCGGTGGGCGAGCGCAACGCCGAGCTGATCGCCCACTGGCAGGCTTACGGTTTCTGTCACGGGGTGAGGAACAGCGACAACATGTCGATCCTCGGCATCACCTTCGACTTCGGCCCCTACGCCTTTCTCGACGACTTCGACGCCCAGCACATCTGCAACCACTCCGACGACAGCGGTCGCTACAGCTTCAGCAATCAGGTGCCGATCGCCCACTGGAACCTCAGCGCCCTGGCCCAGGCCCTCACGCCGTTTATCGAAGTCGACGCACTGCGGGAAACCCTTGGCCTGTTCCTGCCGTTGTACCAGGCTCATTACCTTGACCTGATGCGCCGCCGCCTGGGCCTGACGAATGCCGACGAACACGACCAGAGGCTAATCGAGCGCCTGCTGCAGCTAATGCAAGGCAGCGCAGTGGACTACTCGCTGTTCTTCCGCCGTCTCGGTGAGCAGGCAACGGCGCAGGCAGTGGCCAGTTTGCGTGACGACTTTGTCGACCTGGCCGGCTTCGACCAGTGGGCCAGCGATTACTGTGCCCGCGCTGCCGAAGGTAACAACGACCAAGACGCACGGCGCGCGCGCATGGACGCGGTCAATCCGTTGTATGTACTGCGTAACTACCTGGCCCAGCAAGCTATCGAGGCCGCTGAACAGGGCGACTACGGCCCGGTGCGCGAACTGCATGCGGTGCTCAGCCGTCCATTCACCGCACAGGCCGGCATGCAGCGCTACGCCGAGCGCCCGCCGCAATGGGGCAAGCACCTGGAAATCAGCTGCTCGTCGTAGTCAGCCCCGACGCTCGTCCAGCAACCACTCCAGCCCCATGGCTACATGCACCTCGGTGCTGTCGAACAGCGGCAGCGGCGAGTCGCAGTCCTGCAGCAACAAACCGATCTCGGTACAGCCAAGAATGGCCGCCTGGAGACCCGCGGCCTTGAGAATATGCAACTGGTCGAGGTAAAACGCCCGCGCCGCCGGGAGAAACTGCCCCTGACACAACTCGGCAAAGATGATCCGGTCGATTTCCACCATGGCTGCCGCCTCAGGCACCCGCACCTCAATGGCAAAGTGCTCGGCCAGACGCTGGCGGTAAAAGTCTTCCTGCATGGTAAAGCGCGTTCCAAGCAGAGCCGCCCGGCAGACGCCCTGCTGTTGCAGTGCCTGGCCAACGGCATCACCGATATGCAGTAAGGGGATATCCAGCGCCGCCTGCAGCGCCGGCGCCACCTTGTGCATGGTGTTGGTGGCCAGCAACAAGGCACCAGCACCGGCGCGCTCCAAGCCTTGAGCAGCGGCGATCAGCTGACCTGCGGCGCCGTCCCAGTCACCGACCTGCTGCTGCGCAGCAATGGCGGCAAAGTCCAGGGAATGTAGCAACAACGGCGCCGAATGCAGACCACCGCGACGGGCGCGCACGCCCTGATTGAGCAGCCGGTAGTAGCTGGCCGTGGACTCCCAACTCATCCCGCCAAGTATGCCCAGATACGCCATCGCCTCGCCCTCCGTAAAACCCCGAGGCTAAGCCGCCGACTCGACGGCGGCCAGCCACAGTTGATCGCCAATCGAGGCATACAGACAAAAAAGGAATAATAAGAGCAATAAACATTCTTAGACGTTCTATTCAAATCCCATTACCGTTCCTCCTCAGCGCCCCAATTGCCAGACATCCGCCCATGAAAATCCGTGACCTCGACCTCAGCCCCAGCGCCCTGAATACCGAACATCAGGCCTTGGGCATACCGCCCGTGGAAGACTTTGTCAGCCATCCCGAACAACACCCGGTGCTGCGCGCCGCCGTGTGGTTTGCCGCACTGACGCTGGCCAGCCTGCTGCTGTTTCTCGCCTGGCGGCTGTTCTTCGGCGACCACGGCAGCAGCGGCCTGGAGATTATCGAGGCGACACTGCTCAGCCCGACCTTCTGGAGTGCCGTGGCAGTCGGTTTTCTCGCCCAGGCCATTGATGGGGCGCTGGGCATGGCCTATGGCATCACCGCCACCACGTTTCTGCTCAGCACCGGCGCTTCGCCAGCGGCTGCCAGCGCCAGCGTGCATATCGCCGAGGTGTTCACCACCGGCCTGTCGGGGATTTCCCACGCCAAGCTCGGCAACGTCAATAAGTCGCTGTTCTTGCGCCTGCTGCTGCCCGGCATCATCGGCGCGGTACTGGGTGCCGTGCTAATCACCCAGTTCGACGGCAAGGTGCTCAAGCCCTTCATCTCCGCCTATCTGCTGCTGATGGGCCTGTACATCCTGCGCAAGGCCTACCGCCACGTCAGACAGCGCCAGCAACCCCGGCATGTGGCACCGCTGGCGCTGTTCGGTGGCTTTGTCGATGCCGCCGGCGGCGGTGGCTGGGGACCGGTCGTGACCAGCAGCCTGATTGGTTCGGGCAGCGACCCACGCACCACCATTGGTTCGGTCAATTTCGCCGAGTTCTTCCTGACCATCAGCAGCGCAACCTCGTTCATCCTCCTCGCCGGCGAGCCCAGCACCTGGATGCTGGTGGCCGGCCTGGTGGTCGGCGGGCTGTTCGCCGCACCGTTCGCCGCCATGCTCTGCAAGGCACTGCCGGCGCGCACCCTGCTGATCATTGTCGGCGTGCTGATTACCTTCATCAGCAGCTACAACCTGTACAGCAGCCTGGCCTGACCCGGCGCGCCAAGGCAGGCGCCCAGGCGCTGAGCTAACCTGTCCCCACGACCTTACCGTTACTGGGGACTGCCATTGTCCTTTCCGCGCCTGCGCTCCCTGCGCAGCCAGTTGCTGCTGGCTGGCCTGCTGTTTCAGTGCCTGTTACTGGCCGGTTATTTCCTGGTCACCTCCAGCGTGCTGCGCGACGGCATGCGCGACAACCTGCAAGTGGCAGCACGGCAGACGGCGGAAATCATCAACCTGGCGGTCGCCGCCCATGCCAGCGATGGACGCCTCAGCGAGTTGCAGGACTTCTTCCGCGAACTGATCGGCGACTCCAGCGACGGCCTGACCTACCTGCTCATCGAAGACGAACGCGGCCAGCGCCTGCTGACCGCCGGGCGCCTGCCCAGCGGCCCGCTACCCGAGGCCGACAGTGACACCCTGGCCGCCCTCGACCGCGGCATTCTGCACCAGCGCCAGGCCAACTTCAATCGCATGGCCGAAGCCGTCACCGTGCGCGAAAAAAAGTTTGCCGGGGTCTTCAACGCCGCGCCCCTGCCCATGCTGTTGCTGCGCCAGCAAG
>NKIE01000418.1 GCA_002256055.1 Pseudomonas sp. PGPPP3
CCTGGCCAATCTCTGCGCCACCCTGGCCAAACACAAAATCACCGCCAGCAGCGAAGTCGTGCTGCTGGACCCAAGCGGCAACGCCATCGCCTACCCCGACTGCCCACCGCTGGTGGTCGGCAGTCAGCTGGTCAAGGCCGCCGACCTCAGCCCACCCCTGGCAGCCCTGCTGACGCCCGGAGCCAGCGTGCCACAAGGGCGCTTACGCTTTAACCAGCGCGACTGGATTGTTTCACGCACCACCCTCACCGAAGGTGGCCCTCAGGGCCTTGAGCTGGCCCTATTGGTGCCAGAAGATGAACTGCTGGCCGACGCCTACCAAATTCGCTGGCAAGGTGCGCTGATTACCTTGACCACCCTGCTGCTGTGCATCCCTGCCGGTTGGCTAGCCTCGCGCAGCGTGGTCAAGCCCTTGCGCGCCCTGATGCTGGATGCCGAAGCCATTCAGCGCTTTGACTTCCAGCACCCAGCCAGCGGCCGTTCGCCCCTGTTGGAGGTCGACCGCCTAGCCATGGCTATGAACCGGATGAAACAGACCATCGCCAGCTTCCTCGAAATCGCCGCCAGCCTGTCGGCGGAGAAACGCATCGATAGCTTGCTGCAACGTGTGCTCGATGAAACCGTGAGCATCGGCAAGGCCACCGGCGGATTGCTTTATCTGCGCGATCCGGATGACGGTCAACTGATCCCGCAAGCCTTGATCCTCAATGGCGTACAGCAGAGTTTGCAGGAGCAACGCATCGAGGCCTTTGCCCGTAATGCCAGCGATCTGCCGGACTGGCTGGCCGGCCCCGCCAGTGGCGCGGCAACCGTACTGACCTCCCTCGGCTATGACCAGGCAGGCCCACTGCAGCGCATCTTCCTGCACCTCGACAGCCCACACCTTCACCTAGTCAGCTGCGGCCTGCACAACCGCCAGGGCGCGACGCTCGGGGTATTAGTGTTACTGCATCACGACGAAGAGACTGGCGAGCACGACCCGGACATGCTGCAACCGGCACGCGTGGCTTTTGTTGAGGCGGTCTCCGGAGTGGCGGCCCTGTGCATCGACAGCCAGCGCTTGCTGGAACAGCAAAAGAAACTACTGGAAGCCTTTATCCAGCTGCTGGCCGGCGCCATCGACGCCAAAAGCCCTTACACCGGCGGCCACTGCCAGCGCGTGCCGGAACTCACCCTGATGCTCGCCCGAGCCGCGGCAGAAAGCCAAGAGCCGGCCTTTGCGGCCTATCAGCCCAGCGAAGAGCAATGGGAAGAACTGCAGATCGCCGCCTGGTTGCACGATTGCGGCAAGGTCACCACCCCCGAGTACGTCGTCGACAAGGCCACCAAGCTGGAAACCCTCTACGACCGCATCCATGAAATCCGCATGCGCTTTGAAGTGCTCAAACGTGACGTCTGGATCAACTACTGGCAGGCACTCAATGCCGGAGCCGATGCTCACCAGCAGGCACAACAACGCGAGCAGTTGCTGCAGGCCTTGGATGAAGAGTTCGCCTTTGTCGCCCGCTGCAACCTGGGCGGCGAGGCCATGGCCAGCGCCGACCAGGAACGCCTGCAACAGATTGCCGCGCGCACCTGGAGCCGCACCCTCGATGACCGTCTTGGCGTGTCCTGGGAAGAAAGCCAGCGGCAAAGCCGCACACAAGCACAGCCCCTGCCGTGCAACGAGCCACTGCTGGCCGATCGCCCGGAGCATCTGATCGAACGCCCTGCGAGCGAATATATGCCGAACGACAATCCGTCGGGTTTCAAACTCGACGTACCGACCTACAAGTTCAACCGCGGCGAACTGCACAACCTGAGCATCGGCCGAGGCACCCTGACTACCGAAGATCGCTACATCATCAACAACCACATCGTGCAAACCATCCGCATGCTCGATCGCCTGCCCTTCCCGCCGCACCTGCAGAACGTTGCCGAGATCGCCGGCGGCCACCATGAAAAAATGGACGGCAGCGGCTACCCGAAACGCCTGACGCGCGAAGAGATGAGCCTGCCAGCCAGGATGATGGCGATTGCCGACATTTTCGAAGCACTGACCGCGGTGGACCGCCCCTACAAGAAAGGCAAAACCCTCTCCGAAGCGCTCGGCATCATGATTGGCATGTGCAATGGCGCCCACGTCGACAGCCAGCTGTTTGCCTTGTTTGTACGCAGCGGCATCTACCGCGACTACGGGCAGCGCTTTCTGAAGCCAGAACAGATTGATGACGTAGACGAGCAAAGCCTGCTGGCCAAACTCAACGATGCTTAAACGCCTTGGCGCTCAGGCAGCGGCTGTAACGGGGAAGGTGACGCGGGGGAGTGACGGGAAATGTGACACAACTGCCGAGCAGGCCAAGGCCCGCCCGGCAGCTTGGAATCAGGCCGGATTGATCGGGTTTTCCGGGTACCAGACATCCATCAACGGGCTGAGGGTGAACTCGGCCAGTTCGCTGCGGCTCTTCAACCAGGCTTCAACGCTGGCGCGCTGCTCTTCGCTGATCGAGCCACGCTTGTCCAGGCAGATGAAACCGTAGTCATCACCGCCGACATAGCCCAGACCGTTAGCGTTCACGGCATCTGCCACGAAGGCTTCGAGGAAGGCATCAACGGCGGCGTCATCCAGATCCGCCTTGAAGTTCAGGGTCAGTTCGCAGCCCAACTCCTGGAATTCGGCAACGCAGAGTTTTTTACGCAGACGACGGGAACGGTTAGTAGCCATGCAACAATCCTCACAATTCTTCGATTCTAAAAACTAGCCGCGGCACTTTAGCAGTTTAGCCACGCCCCTGCCCGACTGTCTGCGCCACACGAACGGCCGAGGGCGCCTTGGCGCCGCAGTTCGGGCATAATGCGCGGCACTTCCCGAACTGCAGTGGGAACATTTCCAACATGTCATCTCTTCTTGTTTTGAGTCCTCTAGTGAAAACACTTCGTCACCTGGCCCTGGCCACCCTGCTGCTGCCCGTCACCCTGCCGGCCAGCGCCGGGCCGACCAACACTGTACTGCCGGCCAAAGTCCAGCAAGCCCTGAAAAACAGCAAGATCGAAAGCAGCGCCTTATCTCTGGTAATGCTGCCGATGAGCGGCACGGACATCCCCACCATCGTCAACGCCGATGTGTCGGTCAACCCGGCATCCACCATGAAGCTGGTGACCACTTATGCCGCGCTCGAACTGCTGGGCCCGACCCACCAGTGGAAAACCGAGTTCTATACCGACGGCCC
>NKIE01000419.1 GCA_002256055.1 Pseudomonas sp. PGPPP3
GCCGCCATCGGTTGCCTGGAAGGCTTCAAGGTCAGCGGCAGCGCCGCCTCAGTGGGCCAACACACGACGTCCAGCGTGGTGCAGTCGATCTTCGTGGTGATCCTGGTGGATGCCGGCGCCGCACTGTTCTGCATGGAGATGGGCTGGTGAACACAGAAGCCATCGTTCAGGTCCGCGACCTGGCCAACCGCTTTGGCAGCCAGAGCGTGCACGAGCACCTCGACCTGGACATCTACCGCGGCGAGATCCTCGCCGTGGTCGGTGGCTCGGGCACCGGCAAGTCGGTATTGCTGCGCAGCATCGTTGGCCTGCGCGAGCCCAGTGCCGGGCGCGTACAGGTGTTCGGCGAGAACCTTCAAGACCTCAACAGCGAGCAACGGCGCCAGGTGGAACGGCGCTTCGGCGTGCTGTTCCAGAAGGGCGCGCTGTTTTCCTCACTGACCGTGCGCGAGAACATCGCCCTGCCGCTGATCGAGCACGCCGGCCTCAGCCGCGCTGACGCCGAGGAGCTGGCCCAGCTCAAGGTGGCCCTGGCCGGCCTGCCCGCCAATGCCGGCGGCAAGTACCCGACCGAGCTGTCCGGCGGCATGATCAAGCGCGCCGCCCTGGCCCGCGCCCTGGCTCTGGACCCGGACATCCTGTTTCTCGACGAACCCACCGCCGGCCTCGACCCGATCGGCGCCGCCGCCTTCGACCAACTAATCCTGACCCTGCGCGACGCCCTGGGTCTTAGCGTGTTTCTGGTCACCCACGACCTCGACACCCTGTACACCATCTGCGATCGGGTCGCCGTACTGGCGCAAAAGCGCGTGCTGGTGGCCGACACCCTGGAACGCGTCGCCGCCACCGACGACGCCTGGATTCGCGATTACTTCCACGGCCCGCGCGGACGCGCGGCCGAACAAGCAGCCCAGCGGCTGCAGGAGCCTAACTGAGATGGAAACCAACGCCCGCCACGTGTTGATTGGCCTGTTCACCTTACTGGCGGGCGGCGGCGCCCTGCTGTTCGCCCTGTGGCTGGGCAAATCGAGCATGGACAGCGGCAGCAAGGACTACGAAGTGGTGTTCAACGAGGCCGTCAGCGGCCTGTCGCAAGGCAGTCCGGTGCAATACAGCGGCATCAAGGTCGGTGATGTGGTGCGCCTGCGCCTCGACCCGAAGAACCCCAGCCGGGTGCTGGCGCGTATCCGCGTGGCCAGCGAGACACCGATCAAGCAGGACACCGAGGCCAAACTGACCCTGGCCGGGATCACCGGTACGGCGTTTATCCAGCTCAGCGGTGGCTCGCCGAGCAGCCCAGCGCTGGAAGCCAGCGGCCTGGGCAAGCTACCAAGGATCATCGCCGAGCCCTCGCCGATCAGTCGCCTGCTGAGCAACGGTAAGGACCTGATCAGCAACATCAACGACCTGCTGACCAACGCCAATCGCATGTTCTCGCCGGAAAACGCCGAGCGCTTGAGCCTGACCCTGGAGCACTTGCAACAGACCACCGGGGCGGTGGCCCAGCAACGCGAAGAGCTGCGCCAGACCATCGTGCACTTCGCCCAGCTGAGCAAGCAGGCCAACCAGACCCTGGAACAGACCACCGCGCTATTGCGTAGCGGCAATCGCCTGGTCGATGAGCACGGCAGCGCCACAGTGCAGAGCGCCCAGCAGGCGATGGCCTCGCTGCAGCACGCCACCGCCAGCCTCGACCAACTGCTCAGCAACAACCAGACAGCCCTGGGCGAGGGCTTGCAAGGCCTCAGCGAACTGGGCCCGGCGATCCGCGAACTGCGCGCCACCCTGGCCAATCTCAAGGGCATCTCGCAACGCGTTGAAGCCAACCCGGCCGGCTACCTGCTCGGCCGTGAACAACCCCAGGAGTTTCAGCCATGAGCGCACTGACCATCGCCGCACGGTTCGCCGTACTGGCCCTGCTGAGCGGCCTCACGGCCTGCTCGATCCTGCCCAAGGCCGAGCCGCTGCAGGTCTACCTGCTGCCCAGCCAGACCAGCGCCCCGAGCCATGCCGCCACAGTTACCTGGTCATTGCGGATCAACCAGCCACAGGCCAGTCTGGCCCTGAACAGCGCGCGGATCGCGGTGCTGCCCGCAGGCAACCTGATCAGCAGCTACGCCGGTAGCCGCTGGAGCGACCCGGCGCCGCGCCTGCTGCGCAACCATCTGCTGAATGCCTTCCAGGCGGACGGTCGAGTGGCAGCCCTGAGCAGCGACGACGACAACCTGCAGGCCGACTTCGCCCTCGGCGGCGAGCTGCAGGCGTTCCAGAGCGAATATGCAGGCGACGCCGTGAACATCGTCCTGCGCCTGCAAGCACGGCTGGTGGACAGCCGCAGCCAACGCATCATCGCCAGCCAGCGCTTCGAGGTGCGCCAGGGCGTCGACAGCCAGCAGGTACCGGCGGTGGTCAACGCCTTCGGCCAGGCCAATGACCGGCTGGCGGCGCAGGTGCTGCAGTGGACCTTAGTTCAGGCCAATCAGGCAGCTCAGCCGAAGAACCAGTAGCACACGCCGATCGAGGCCAGTACTCCGGCCAGGTCGGCCAGCAGGGCGCAGCCCACCGCGTGACGGGCGCGCTGGATGCCGACCGCGCCGAAGTAAACCGCCAGCACGTAGAAGGTGGTTTCCGTACTGCCTTGCATGGTCGCCGCCACCAACGCCGGGAAGCTGTCGACGCCATGGCTTTGCATGGTCTCGATCAGCATGGCCCGCGCCGCACTGCCGGAGAACGGCTTGACCAGAGCGGTGGGCAGAGCGTCGACGAAGCGGGTGTCCCAACCGGCCCATTCAATCAGGCTGCGGATGCCGTCCAGGCCCAGGTCCAGCGCGCCGGAGGCACGCAGCACGCCGACCGCGCAGAGCATTGCCACCAGGTACGGCAGCAGGCTCTTGGCCACATCGAAGCCTTCCTTGGCCCCTTCGACAAAGGCCTCGTAGACCGGCACCTTGCGCAAGGCGCCGATCAGCACAAAGGCCAGAATCATGCCGAACAACACCAGGTTGCCCATCAGCGACGACAGCGCCGCCAGGGCCGTGGCCGACAACCCGGCGAGCAGCGCCATGCCGGCGCCCAACAGCAAGGCGCCGGGGATCAGGTAACCGAGCACCACCGGGTCCCAGAGTTTCAGGCGCTGCATAAAGGCCACCGACAGCAGGCCAACCAGGGTCGAGGCGCTGGTGGCCAGCAGGATCGG
>NKIE01000420.1 GCA_002256055.1 Pseudomonas sp. PGPPP3
GCTGCATGGCATCTTCGAGGCTGGTGACGCGCACGATGCACAGCACTGGGCCGAAGATTTCATCGGTGTAGATGGTCATCTCCGGGGTCACCATGTCGAACAAGGTGCCACCGAGGAAGAAGCCATCTTCGTTGCCTGGGACGATCAGGTTGCGACCGTCGACCAGCAGGCTCGCGCCCTGCTCAACACCGGCGTCGATATAACCTTTGACCTTGTCACGGGCGGCAGCAGTAACCAGCGGGCCCATGTCCAGGCCGCTGTTGGTGCCGGCACCGATTTTCAGGGCTTTGATCTGTGGAACGATCTTCTGCACCAGGGCATCGGCGATCTGATCACCCACACACACGGCCACCGAGATGGCCATGCAGCGCTCGCCGCACGAACCATAAGCAGCCCCCATCAGGGCGCTGACGGCGTTATCCAGATCAGCATCCGGCATCAGCACGGCGTGGTTCTTGGCGCCGCCCAGAGCCTGGACGCGCTTGCCGCGCTTGGTGCCTTCGCTGTAGATGTATTCGGCGATCGGGGTCGAACCCACAAAGCTTAAGGCTTTAACTTCTGGTGCTTCGATCAGCGCGTCCACGGCTTCCTTGTCGCCGTGCACCACGCTCATCACGCCTTTCGGCAGACCGGCTTCCAACAGCAGCTCGGCGATCAGCAGGGTGGAGCTTGGGTCACGCTCGGACGGCTTCAAGATGAAGCAGTTGCCGCAAACGATGGCCAGCGGGTACATCCACAGCGGCACCATGGCCGGGAAGTTGAACGGGGTGATGCCGGCCACTACGCCGAGCGGCTGGAAGTCGCTCCAGGCGTCGATGTTCGGGCCGACGTTGCGGCTGTATTCGCCTTTGAGGATTTCTGGCGCGGAGCAGGCGTATTCGATGTTTTCAATGCCGCGCTGCAGTTCACCGCCGGCATCTTCCAGGGTCTTGCCATGCTCGAGGCTGATCAGGGCGACGATGCGGTCTTTGTTGGCTTCCAGCAGTTGCTTGAAGCGGTACATGATCTGCGCGCGCTTGGCGGCTGGTGTGTTGCGCCAGGCAGGGTAAGCCGCTTGTGCAACCGCGATGGCTTGCTGCACGGTGGCACGACTGGCCAAGGCCACTTGGTTGACCACTTGGCCGGTGGACGGGTTGTAGACGCTGGCGGTACGGCCGTTGTCGTTGACGTATTCGCCGTTGATCAGGTGCGCAATGGTGCTCATGGCTATGTCCTTAACAATAAATTCGGTCTGTGCCCCTCCCCCGCACGCGGGAGAGGGAAAAATGCGTGGCAGGTTTAATCGCGCGGCTTAGTCGAGGTTGTTGAGCACATCACCGACGGCGTTGAACAAACGATCCAGCTCTTCGGGCTTGGTGTTGAAGGTTGGCCCGAACTGCAGGGTGTCGCCGCCGAAGCGCACGTAGAAGCCGGCGTTCCACAATTTGATGCCGGCCTCGAAGGGGCGGATCACCGCATCACCATCACGCGGGGCGATCTGGATCGCGCCGGCCAGGCCGCAGTTGCGGATATCGACCACGTGCTTGCTGCCTTTGAGGCCATGCAGGGACTCTTCAAACACCGGCGCCAGGTTGGCCGACTGCTCGATCAGGTTGTCGCGTTTGAGCAGCTCCAGGGTCGCCAGGCCGGCGGCGCAGGCCACCGGGTGACCGGAGTAGGTGTAGCCGTGGCCGAACTCAACCATGTGCTCGGGGATCGCCTGGTTCATGAAGGTGTTGTAGATCTCGCTGGAGGCAATCACTGCGCCCATCGGGATGGCACCGTTGGTGACCTGCTTGGCGGTGTTCATGATGTCCGGCACCACACCGAAGTACTCGGAGCCAGTCCACTTGCCCATGCGGCCAAAAGCGGTGATCACTTCGTCGAAGATCAGCAGGATGTTGTGCTGGGTGCAGATTTCACGCAAGCGCTGCAGGTAGCCAACCGGCGGCACGATCACACCGGCAGAACCGGACATCGGCTCAACGATCACCGCAGCGATATTCGAAGCGTCATGCAGCTCGATCAGTTTCAGCAGTTCGTTCGCCAGCTCAACGCCACCGGTCGCGGCCATGCCTTTGGTGTAGGCGAGATGCGGCTGCAGGGTGTGCGGCAGGTGGTCGGCATCCATCATCTGGCCGAACATTTTGCGGTTGCCGCCGATGCCGCCCAGGCTGGTGCCGGCGATGTTCACGCCGTGGTAGCCACGGGCACGGCCGATGAATTTGGTCTTGCTCGGCTGGCCCTTCAGGCGCCAGTAAGCCTTGGCCATCTTCACCGCGGTGTCGGCGCACTCGGAGCCGGAGTCGGTGTAGAACACGTGATCGAGGCCGGCTGGGGTCAGCTCGGTGATTTTCTCGGCCAGCTGGTAAGACAGTGGATGACCGTATTGGAAGCCCGGCGCGTAATCCAGGGTGCCCAGCTGTTTGGCCACGGCGTCCTGAATTTCCAGACGGTTGTGCCCTGCACCGCAAGTCCACAGCCCGGACAGGCTGTCGAAAATGCGCCGACCCTTATCGTCGATGAAGTGGTTGCCATCCGCCGCAACAATGATGCGCGGGTCACGCTTGAAGTTGCGGTTCGAGGAAAACGGCATCCAGTGCGCATCCAGCTTGAGCTGGCTGGCCATGGGCGAAGTGGCGGTCTGCGGCGTGTTCATGTGGCGGCCTCGTGGCGAAGGGCGGTGTGCATTTCCGGAGGACTTGGCAAGCCTGTTCCCCCAGCAGTTGCAGCTAAAGGTGCCACAGGGATAAAGTCACTAAAATTCAACTCTTACAAACATTAGATAACCAAGAGCTAAACAATGAGTAGCCGTCGCCCCACCCCGCTGGCCCAGGTCAGCGACTTCGATATTCGTTTATTGCGCATCTTCCGCAGCGTGGTGGAATGCGGCGGTTTTTCTGCGGCAGAAAGCGCCCTGGGGATTGGCCGCTCAGCCATCAGCCAGCAGATGAGCGACCTAGAGCAGCGCCTCGGCCTGCGCCTGTGCCAACGGGGCCGCGCCGGCTTTGCCCTGACCGAGGAAGGCCGCGAGGTCTATCAGTCGTCCCTGCAGTTGCTTAGCGCGCTTGAGAGTTTTCGCACCGAGGTCAACGGCCTGCACCAGCACCTGCGCGGCGAGCTGAACATCGGCCTCACCGACAACCTGGTGACCGTGCCGCACATGCGCATCACCCACGCCCTGGCACGCGTGAAGGAGCGCGGCCCGGACGTACG
>NKIE01000421.1 GCA_002256055.1 Pseudomonas sp. PGPPP3
CCATGCTGGTCATCGTAGCCCTGCTGCTCAGTGGCCTGCTGCTGGACCTGCAACTGTGGGGCGCGCTGGCCAGCGTCACCTTGTTGAGCTTTTCCCTGGCGTTGCTGTTGGTGGGTATTTTCAGTTGGCGTCAGGGGGTGTCCTACGGCCCTTATTACACCGCCGCCTGGACCGTATTGCTGCTGGCCTTTGCGATTGTCACGGCAGGGTCATTGGGCTTCGACCTCCTCGGCCTGTATGGCGCTACGGTGATCAAGATCGGCGTCACTATCGAACTGATCACCCTGTCCATCGGCCTGGCCAACCGCATCAACATTCTCAAAGATGAAGGCTTTTCCTCACGCCAGGCCGCCGAGCAGGCCAACCTTGCCAACCAGGCCAAGGGCCGCTTTCTGGCCACCATGAGCCACGAAATTCGCACCCCGCTTAACGGCGTGCTGGGCATGTTGCAACTGCTCAAGGACACGCCACTGGACCGCAGCCAGCGTTTTTATGTCGACACCATCGCCAGCTCCGGCAGATCGCTGCTGACGGTGATCAACGACATCCTCGACTACGCCCGCATCGAGTCCGGCAAGCTCAAGCTGGAACATATCGAATTTGACCTGGAACAGCTGATCGCCGAGACCTTCAGCCTGTTTACCGCCCAAGCCCTGGAAAAACGCCTGCGCCTGTATGTCAGCATGGAAGGCGGCGTTCCCCAGCGCGTCCTCGGCGATCCTACTCGGCTCAAGCAGGTGCTGATGAACCTGCTCAGCAACGCCTTGAAGTTCACCACCGAAGGCCATGTCAGCCTGACCGTTTACCGGCGCTGCAACGCACTGCAACAGTGGCAACTGCACCTCAGCATCAGCGACACCGGCATCGGCATTAGCGAGCAGGTGCAAACGCAGCTGTTCGACTCCTTCGCCCAGGGCGACTCAAGCACCACCCGCCGCTATGGCGGCAGTGGCCTGGGCCTGGCCATCAGCAAAGAACTGGTGGAGATGATGGGCGGCCAGATTGCGGTGCACAGCACCCTCGGCCAGGGCAGCCAATTCAATTTCCACATACCGCTACTGGTCGACAACGACGCCGCCGACCCGCTCAGTGAGCTGCTAAGCGGACGCACGGCCCTACTGACATCACTGGATAGCCTAGCCCTGGACGCCTTGAGTGGCCTGCTCAGCCGCTGGGGCATGCGCACCGAGCGCTGCCAGACCCCAGAGCGCCTGCAAAGCTGCCTGGACGACTTTGCCAACCCGCCCCTGTTGGTGCTGATGGCGCCGTGGCCCGGCAGTGTCGCCAGTTGGCTGGAGCCCGTGCGTTCGCGCCTGCAAGCAGGTCAGCCCGTACTGCTGCTGTGCCCGCCAGGACAAAGCAGTCAACTGCCCGAGTACGGCGCCCTGCGAGTCCGCAATCTGACCCAACCCGTGGCGATCACTGAACTACGCCAGCACCTGCTGGAGCTCTATCAGCAGCCACGCCCAGCGATGCCAACGCTCTTGACCGAGCCGCCACACATGCGCAGCAATGCCCCCTGCATTCTGATTGCCGAAGACAACCCGGTGAACCAACTGGTGGCTCAGGGCCTGCTGAAGAAGCGTGGCTACAACCTGCGCACAGTCAACACTGGTGCCGCGGCTGTGGCGGAATACCTGCGCTCACCAAGTTCCATCCAGCTGATTTTGATGGACTGCGAAATGCCGGAAATGGACGGCTTCGAGGCAACTCGGCAGATCCGCCAACTGGAGCAACGCCAGCATCTACCGGCGGTGCCGATCATCGCCCTGACGGCGCACATCTTTAATGAGTATCGCCAGCAAGGTCAGGAAGCAGGCATGGACGACTTTATCGGCAAACCGCTGGACAGCCAGTTGCTGTACGACACCCTAGAACGTTTCCTTCCCGAAGCAACCGAGTCATAGCCCGACAGCAAAACGCCAGACTGCTACCATCGCCCGGCGCTGAGGAGGCGCCGCCCATGCTAATCCCCCAAGCCCTGCTAGAAGCCGACACCCTGACCCGCCTGATCGAGGACTTCGTCACCCGCGAAGGCACAGACAATGGCGACGAAACCCCGCTGGAAACCCGCGTACTTCGCGTACGCAGGGCGCTGGACAAAGATGAGGCGGTAATCGCCTTCGACCCCGACAGCCAGCAATGCATGCTGCTGTTGAAGCGCGATGTGCCGAAAGAATGGTTCAACGAACTGAACGACGAGTAAACGGAAGGGTCTGTTAGCCGCGCAAGCCGCTCTCGCGCTCCCACACACAGCGCACCCGCAGGTCATCTTCCTGGGGGCTGTGAAAACCGCGCTCCGACTCCCAGCGAAAGGTGTGGCAGCCCTTCAGCTCGGTGTCCAAGTGGACCACCGCGCTGGCCCAGTACAGGCGCTTGAGCAAGGTTTCAAACTGCTCGACCCACAGTGGCCATTCGTACTCCAAGGCCCGGTAGCTGGCGCCAAAGTGAATCACCTGGGTCTGGTACAGACCCTCGCCCGCGGTCTCGCAGCAGCTGAACATCTCCCGCCCGAGAAACGGCCAGGCCTCGCCACTGGGCAGGCTGGCCAGCACCTGGCGATTGGTGTCGCGGCGCAGGCGCCGCTCATCCGTCCGGTCAGACGGCCAGTCGCGGATGCAGCCATAGACGATGGATTCGGACTCCACGCGGGTACTCCAGAGAAAGCAGGCAGGCCTGCACCGTGCTGCCCAGAGGCAGACGGTGCAACGGCAGGCAGCCTTCTATCACAGGCGGCGCCTGGCGACCATCTCTGCGTACCGCCGCAGTGACCGGTTGCACAGCACGCGCACGTGCTGGCGACCGGCAAAACGGGCGACGAGCGACCTCAGACCGGTGCGGTTTTGCTGCGCATTTTGCCGGCCATGCTGGCCATTTCACCGTACAGCAACTGCGGGTTCTTCTGCTTCAACGCCCAGGCCATGCGGCCCTGCTCGTGGGGCAGGATCATGAACTCGCCTTTGTCGATGGCGGTGTAAATGTACTCGGCAATGTCCGTAGCGCTGATCGGCGAGCTTTCCAGCAGCTTACCCACCGCCTGCTTCATGGCCGGCGTCGGGCCGCGGAAGGAGTCCAGCAGGTTGGTCTGGAAGAACGACGGGCAGACCACATGCACGCCGACTTCCTGCTGCTTGAGCTCCACCAGCAGGCTTTCCGACAGCGCCACCACACCGGCCTTGGC
>NKIE01000422.1 GCA_002256055.1 Pseudomonas sp. PGPPP3
CTCGCGCGCCAACGGCAAAGTGACCTGGCGCTCATGATCCTGCAGGACCTGCGCTTCGAGCAGCAACTGCACCGTAACTCAGACTATCTGGCCGATCCCGCCTGGCAGGCCGCCCGTGCCCCCGCCGAAGCGGCCCGCGATAGCATCAGCAATTATCGCTTTGGCTTCGTGCCAGCCAAGTTCACCTGGCAGGGCCTGTTTGGGGCGATGTTCCTGCACGGCAGCAGCGATCACCTGCTGGGCAATATGGTGTTCCTGTTTATCTTCGGCTTTGCCCTGGAAATCGCCCTGGGCCGCTGGATGTTTCTCAGCCTCTACCTAGTCAGCGGTATGGCCTCGCACCTGTTCTGGTGGGTATTTGAGCCGTCCTGGCAGACCGGTATCGGCGCCTCGGGGGCGGTCTCCGGCCTGATGGGCATGTACCTGGGCGTCTACGGCCTGCGGCGGATCAACTTCTTCTACTGGCTGGGGCCGCTGTTTGGCTATTTCCGCGCACCGGCGCTGTGGATTTTGCCGCTGTGGATGGGCAAGGAGTTGCTCGGCATGCTCAGCGCCGACAACGTCAACCGCTATGCCCACCTGGGCGGATTGGTAGCCGGCTTTGTGCTGGTGTGGCTGCCACGCCAGTTCGGCGGTTTGAAGGTCGATGAGAGCTTCCTACTGAAGGAAGACCCGGACGCGCCATTCAAACGGGAGCTGACGGCGTTGGATGCGCTGATCGGCAGTTTCGCTCTGGACCAGGCCGCCAGCCGCGGCCTCGACCTGCTAAGCCGCTACCCGGCGCGCCTAGCCCTGCTCGAGCGCCTCTACCCTGTCGCCAAGAGTCGCCAGGACTCAGCCCTGCTCAGCGCCGTACTTAAGCAGTTGTTTGCCCTGCCCGTCGGCAGCGGTCAGCTCGCCCTGTTGCAAAAGCTGGCCGATGACAGCCAGGCCGCTGACGCCAAACTGCTGCAACACCCAGCCATTCAGTTACACCTGCTGCAGAGTCTATTGCGTGCTCAGGAGCCGGCTAGGGCACTGGGCGCCTGGCGCAAGCTCAGCCAGGGTGCGCAACGACCAGCGCAGCTGCCGGCCCTGACCCTGGCGCTGGCCAAACAACTGGCCCGCCAGCAACCGCGTGCACTGGGCGAACTCGCCGCCTTTCTCCAGCAGGCCTACCCGGCAACCGAGCAGGCCGCGCAAATTGGCCTGCTGCGCGCCCAGCTGAGTTAAGAGGGAACAGCCGCCAGCTTGGTGATGATGGCTTCCAGGCTGGCCACCTCACCCAACAACGGCGAAGCCGGGTACCGTTGGCGGATAAACCCCAGCAACTGCCGCGCCGGCTCCAGTTGGCCGAGGCCTTCGGCAAAGCCCCGCGCCGCCAGCAGGTAAGCCCGTGGAATGTGCGGATAATCCGGGAAGCGCTGATGCAGGTTGCGCAGCAGGCTCAGACCCTCGCGGGTCTTGTGCCTGGCCAGCAAGGCGCCCGCCAGCTGCTCGCATAACAACGCATCGTCAGGTAGGTAGTCGCTCTGCAGTTGCCGCGCATTGAGCAGCGCCGTGGCGGCCAGGGCCGGCGTCTGCCGCGCTGCCAGCGGCAGATAGTGGACCAGATGGCGCAAGCAACGCTCGCGAGCCTGCAAGCCAAACAGCAGCTGATGAAAGCGCTCATTGAGTTTGAGGTCGTCGGCCGACCGCTCCAACGCCGTCGCCAGAATCTCCAGCGCCTGCTCGCTCTGCCCTTCCTTGAGGCGTATCTCGGCCTCGGCCAGCGCCTTGCGCCGGGCGTATTCGGCTGCGGGAAAATGGTTCTGGCGGCTTTCGTCGGCGATCACGTAGCCCAGAGCGCCCTGATACTGGAACACCGCATAGCCCATCATGGCGCACATGACCACGGCAAAATAAGCGAACAACCCCGCCGCAACCGGCATCAGCACCACCCGTGGCAAACCATGGGAAAGCATAAAGGTCACGTAGTTCGGCGACTGCCAGAGAATAAACAGGAAGACCCAGAGGATCAGGTAACGCCAGCCCATGGCCTTGATCACCTGGCCCACCAACTCCGGGCTAAGGGCCGCGCCCAGCTCTTTATCCAGGGCCAGACGAATGATGCTGGCGGGCATCCCCAACATGATCAGCAGATTGACGCCCCAGAACAGCGCCTCACTGTCAAAGTCAGCGGCCAGCCACAATGCACCACCCGCCAGGAGAAACACCGCCAGCTGTTTGAAGAACAGGCCAAAACCTTCGCCAACAAAGGCACTCTGCAAGCTCGGCGCCTCCTGCAGCGCCTGGCTGCTGGCCTCGATGACGCTGTGCAGGTATTTGGTCGCCACGCTGAGCAGGGCAATCCAGAGAATTTTCGAGTTGGGCATAAACAGGCTGGCCAGCGTTAGCAAGCCGGCAAACGCCAGCGGTCCCGACTGCAAGGCGTACCGGAAAAACGTGGAAATCCGTTCCCAGAACGGCTGCGCACTGTTGGCAGCCCCGAGAAAGGTCAGCGCACCGCGGCACAACGGGCAGCGTGGTTCATCATCACTGGCGTCGGCATTCTGTGGTAGACAGCAGTCGCCGTAATCGCGCGGACAGGCCGGGCAATGCCAGGTGGCCGGCTGCGCTGGGTGGTAGTGACAGAGGGTCTTGTCCATTGCGTACGTCCTTGTTTTTAGCCTGTAGCGATTACTGAATGCTTTGGATTTCAGCCTCAGTCAACGGCCGATATTGCCCCACGGCCAGTGCCTCATCCAACGTGATAGCGCCAATACGCTCACGGTGCAGTTCGACAACTCTATTACCGAGTGCGGCAAACATTCTTTTTACTTGGTGGTATTTGCCCTCGCTAATCGTCAGGCGCACTTCGTTACCGCATAAGCGTTCGAGCGTGGCGGGCTTGGTCAGCTGTGTTTCATTCTTGAGCAAGATACCAGCCTGTAGCTTTGCCTCGGCATCGGCGACCAAATCATTTGCCAGGGTCACGTAATAGGTTTTTTCACAGTCATGCCGCGGCGAAGTCACACGATGATTCCACTGGCCATCATCGGTAATCAACACCAGTCCCGTGGTGTCGATATCGAGGCGACCGGCAATGTGCAGGATTTTTTGGTTCGGCTCATCGAGTAGTTCAAGCACCGTGGGGTGATCGTTATCGACGGTCGCGCAAATGTAGCCAAGCGGTTTGTGCAGCATAAAATAAC
>NKIE01000423.1 GCA_002256055.1 Pseudomonas sp. PGPPP3
AGTTCCGCCTGCACGTACTGCGACCACTCCATGTAGGGTGCGTTGTCCTCACCGCTGCTGATCGCGGCATCCGGTGGCAGCGGCGTGTCGGCCTCGGTTTCGATCTGCCCAACGGCCCGCACCTGCAGGTTGTAGGCGCCGATGCCAATCAGGTCTTCCGGGCTAAGTGGGCCGAAGCGTTCCACCGGTTTGCCGTTGACCAGCAGATCGTTGCCGCGGCTGATATTTTCCACAAACAGGCCGCCCAGCGACTGCTCGATGCGCGCGTGATTGGGGGCCACCTTCCAGCCGCGCAAACGCACCAGCCCAGTTCGCGCCTTGCCCACCTCGCATTGCGCCGAGGTGCAGGTGAGCGTGTCGAGCTGCTCGCCGCCTTTATAGGTCACCACCACTTCAAACATGCTCAGCCCTCAATCAATCAGTTCGAGATTGCCAACGGTTTTGGCGTACTTCTCGATCATCTGTTTCTCGCGGGCGAGCTCTTTGACGTTCGGCGAGTCGGCGCCTTCGGTGAGCAGGCGCGGGGTGATAAAAATCACCAATTCAGTGCGATTGCCTTTGAAGCTTTTGTTGCGAAACAGCACGCCAAGGAACGGCAGGTCCATCAGCCACTTGATGCCCTCAACGGTGGACTGACTGTCCTCGGGCACCAAGCCGGAGAGCACCAGGGTCTCCCCTACTTTGAGCTGCACTTCGTTCTCGGTGCGGCGGGTTTTGAAGGCTGGGTATTCACCGACCTGGTTGGCTTTGTCCAGCTGGCTGATTTCCGCCTTGACGTTGGTGGCGATGGTTTCACCACCATACAGTTGCGGCTCAATATTGAGCAGGATGCCGAAGTCCTTGTACTCCACCGAGGGGCCGTTGATGCTGCTGGTCACCACCGGCACCTGACCGCCGACGGTCAGCTCTGCCTTGCCGCCACTGCGGGCGCTGAGCCGTGGCGAGGCCAGGGTCAGCGCCGAGCCGTTTTTCTCCAGCAGGTTGATCCGCGAAGTGATCTCGCTGGCCACGCCCCAATAGGCGTGAGAGCCGACATCACCGACTGCATCATTGAGCTTGTCGAAGGTGCCAGAGGTGCTGGGGAACTGACCGCGGTAGAGATTGTTGGTGCCACCGTCGGCGTTGAAGGCGAACGTCGGGCCATTGATGCTGGTGCTCCAGTTGACGCCCAGCTCCTCCACATCGTCCTTGGCGAACTCGGTGATGCGCACATCGAAGTAGATCATCGGCGCGAGGAACTTGGACATCGGCTGAGCCAGCACCAGCAGGTCCGGGTAGCGCGCCTTGAGCAGCTCGATGCGGGTGATGTCGATGGCATCCAGATCGCCATCGATGACAATCTGCCGGCCGACGGCCTTGATCTGGATGCCGGGGATCTGCCCGAGCATGGCCTTGACCTCTTGCAGCACCTGGGCCGAGTCGGCCTTGGTGGCGGCGCCGGTCTGCTCTTCGGCCAGCACCAGCACGTTCTCATAGAACTTGGCGGCTTCCTTGACCCGTGCCAGGTACTCACTGCTCAGGCGACCCTCCAGCACCACCTGGCGACCCACGGTGCGGATGCGCAGCCCCGGAATATCCGACAGCAAAGCGCGCAGCTCGCCGACCTGGCGGTAGCCATTGGCCTTGGCCACCACCACGCTGACCTCCTGGCGCTGGTCATCGGCAAACCACAATTGCACCGTGGTTTCCCCCGGTGTTTCTGCGGTGATCACCACCTCTTCGTTCTTCAGCATGGTGGCGCTGATGATCTCCACGTTGCCGACGGCCACGCGCTCAACGCCGGGAGCCAAAATCACATGCACATCGCCGTCGTACAGCACCATCGACGCGGGAATCTCGTCGGCCTGAACCTGCAGGGCCATGGCGGCACCGCACACTATCGATAACACTCGTAGCCTTTTCATTGTCGCCCCAGCGTGTGCAATTAAGTGAGTCGACGCAGGCACAGCCCGCGCGCGGTGGTGAGGGTTATTCAAGGCGCAGGGTCTGCACGGGAATAACGCCAGCGGTGCCTGTACCGCCGGGAATGAACTGGATCATGCGGGCGGGCTCCAGGCGCTTATTGCGTGCTTTGCCCGACTGTTCGCTGGGCAGGTTGGCGGCCTGTTCGGCGGCCACCGTCAGGCCGCCGGCCAGCACGTTGCCATTGCTATCGACGAGCTTGCCGTTCAGCAGCTTCCCCGTGGCCTTGCCGTCGGCGCCGAATACGGTGTCGCCGCGCAAGGTGCCAATGATGTTGCCCTCGGCATCGCGCACCACGACCTTGGCATCGCCCTGAACCGCCACCTGGGCACCCGCCACCACCTGCCCGGCCAGATCACGAACTTCGCCATTTTTGACGCTGCCGACCTTGCTGCCCTGGGCATCGATAATGTCGTCGCCCACCAGGGTGCCGAGCACCTTGCCGCTGGCATCGCGGGCCACCCGCACGTTGCCCTCAACAGGGCGACCATTGCTGTCGAGCTGGATGTTCTCGACCTGGCCGAGCACCTTGCCATCGCGGCCCAGCACCTGGCCGTCCTTGACGGTGCCGAGGACTTTGCCGTCGGCAGCGAGCAGTTGGCCGTCGACAACGCGGCCGATGATCTTGCCGTCGGCATCGCGCGCCACTTGGCCCACCTCACCGACGATCTTGCCTTGTGCGTCTTGCACCACGGTGCTGATCGTGCCGAGTGGCTTACCGTTGAGGTCGTAGGCTTTGCCGTCCCGATAACTGCCGATCACCTTGCCTTGGGCATCGATGATCGTGTCGCCATCCACCCAGCCAAGAATATTGCCGGTCGCATCGCGCACCACCTGACGTTCTTTATTGGCTGGCGCGGCGCGGTCCTGTACCCGCGAGCGGCTCATGTCGACCACACGACCCTGGCTGTCGAGCACGACGTTGGCTTCGACCTTGCCTAGCGACTTGCCATCCACGCCGACCGCCTTGCCATCAACGACGGTGCCAATGGCGTTGCCGCTGGCATCGATGACCTTGCCGTCAATCACTCGACCGAGCACATTGCCCTGCTCATCGCGCACCACCGTGGCACGTTCATGCATGCGCAACAGCGGGTCATCGCCATTCAGGCCGCGAACGATATTGCCGATCACGTTGCCGTCGAAGCCCACCGCCTCGCCGTCGACAATTTTGCCGAGGATGCGGCCATCGGCGCCG
>NKIE01000424.1 GCA_002256055.1 Pseudomonas sp. PGPPP3
CTGCGCGACGGTGCCGTGCTGACCAATACCGTGGCCGATGTGGCCCGCACCTTTGGCCGCGCCATCATCATGCCCAACCTGGTGCCGCCGGTACGCAACGCCGCCGAAGCCGACGCCTACCGCCAGCGCATCCTTGCCGCACGGCCTGCCGACAGCCAGTTTCAGCCGCTGATGGTGCTGTACCTCACCGACCTGACCTCGGCCGCCGACGTGCGCGCCGCCAAGGCTTCGGGCTTCGTGCATGCCGCCAAGCTGTACCCAGCCGGCGCTACCACCAACTCGGACTCAGGCGTCACCAGTATCGACAAAATCTTCCCGGCGCTAGAAGCCATGGCCGAAGTCGGCCTGCCGCTACTGGTGCACGGAGAAGTGACACGCAGCGAGATCGACGTGTTCGACCGCGAAAAAGCCTTTATCGATGAGCATCTGGTGCGCGTCGTGGAACGCTTCCCGAGCCTTAAAGTGGTGTTCGAACACATCACCACCGGCGACGCGGTGCAGTTCGTCAACAGCGCCTCGGCCAATGTCGGCGCCACCATCACTGCTCATCACCTGCTCTACAACCGCAACCACATGCTGGTCGGCGGTATTCGTCCGCACTTCTATTGCCTGCCGATCCTCAAGCGCAACACCCACCAGGACGCCCTGCTGGATGCGGCCACCAGCGGCAGCAGCAAATTCTTCCTCGGCACCGACTCGGCACCCCACGCCTTGCACGCCAAGGAAGCCGCCTGCGGCTGCGCCGGTTGCTACACCGCCTATGCGGCCATTGAGTTGTATGCCGAGGCCTTCGAGCAGCGCAATGCGCTGGACAAGCTGGAAGGCTTTGCCAGCCTGCACGGCCCGGACTTCTACGGCCTGCCGCGCAGTACCGACCGCATCACCTTGGTCCGTGAAGACTGGACCGCCCCGACCAGCTTGCCGCTCGGCGAGCAAACCGTTATTCCGCTGCGCGCTGGTGAACAACTGCGCTGGCGCTTGCTGGAGCACACTGCGTGAGCGAAGACCACTACGACGACGAACATGAAGGCGGCAGCGGCGGCGGTGCACGACACCCCATGGCCCAACGCTTTCGCGGTTACCTGCCGGTAGTCGTCGATGTTGAAACCGGCGGTTTCAACTGCGCCACAGACGCCCTGCTGGAAATTGCCGCGACCACCATCGGCATGGACGAAAAGGGCTTCGTGTTCCCCGACCACACCTATTTCTTTCGCGTTGAGCCGTTTGCCGGCGCCAACATCGAACAGGCCGCACTGGATTTCACCGGCATCAAGCTCGATCACCCACTGCGCATGGCAGTAAGTGAAGAAAGCGCCCTAACTGATATCTTCCGTGGCATCCGCAAGGCGCTGAAGGCCAACGGCTGCAAGCGCGCGATTCTGGTCGGGCACAACAGCAGCTTCGACCTCGGTTTCCTCAACGCTGCCGTTGAGCGCACCGAACTCAAGCGCAATCCGTTCCACCCGTTCTCCAGCTTCGACACCGCCACCCTGGCCGGCCTCGCCTATGGCCAGACGGTCTTGGCGAAAGCCTGCCAGGCGGCCGGCATGGACTTCGACGGCCGCGAAGCCCACTCGGCCCGTTACGACACCGAGAAGACTGCCGAGCTGTTCTGCGGCATCGTCAATCGCTGGAAGGAGCTGGGCGGCTGGCACGACTTCGACGACTAAGGTCGCCAGCTAAGGCCCTAGGGCTGACGCCGGTCACTCATCGCGCGTCAGCACTTCCAGCAGTTCGATTTCAAAGATCAGATTGGAATGGGGTTTGATGTGGGCGCCGCACTGGCGCTCGCCGTAGCCCAGATGGGACGGCACCCAAAGCTTACGCTTGCCGCCAACCTGCATGCCCATCAGCCCCAGATCCCAGCCCTTGATAACTCGACCGGTGCCGATCACGCACTGGAACGGTTTACCGCGATCAAAGGACGAGTCGAACGGCGTGCCATCCTCAAGCCAGCCACGGTATTGGGTGGTGATCAACGCGCCCTTGACCACGGCTTTGCCGTCGCCCAGCTGAATATCCTCAACCTGTAATTCGTTGCCCATTGCCCACACTCGATTCATCGCCAGAAGTGGCGGCTGATTATCGCCATGGGCCACAGACGTGCAAGTGCAACGGTCATTCAGGGCAACGCGCGCCCCGGCACCAGGCTCAACTCACCCAAACGCTCGCGGCGCTGGCCAAGAAAGCGCGTGCAACTGACGCGCAAAAAAGACGCGAAGTTGACCACCTCACCGCGGTAATCCATGACTTCGTCATACAACTTGGCGATCAACTGATTGGTGGTCATGCCATCGACTGCGGCGATTTCGCCGAGGATGTCCCAGAACTGGTTTTCCAGGCGCAAGGTGGTGACCACACCACGAATGCGCAACGAGCGGGACCGCGACTCGTAAAGAATCGGATCAGCTTTGACATACAGCTCGCACATGGCTGCCTCCTTGAGTAGCAGCAGGCGCCGCCAACGTGGCGCCCACCGTTACCAACAAACGCTTACAGAGTGATCTGGGTACCCAGCAGACCGAGGAAGGCCGCCAGCCAGTTGGGATGTGCAGGCCAGGCCGGCGCCGTCACCAAGTTACCTTGAACATGAGCCTGATCGACGCCGATGTCCATATAGCTGCCGCCAGCCAATTGCACTTCCGGACCGCAGGCCGGGTAGGCGCTGCACTCACGGCCTTTCAGCACACCCGCCGCCGCCAGCAACTGGGCACCGTGGCAGACGGCTGCAATCGGCTTGCCGGCGGCATCAAAGGCTTGTACCAGGGCCAGCACGTCGGCGTTCAGGCGCAGGTATTCCGGCGCACGACCACCGGGAATCAGCAAGGCATCGTAGTCCGCAGCCTTAACCTGGGCGAAGTCAAAATTCAGGGCAAAGTTGTGGCCCGGTTTTTCGCTATAGGTCTGCTCGCCTTCAAAATCGTGAATAGCGGTGCGCACGCTCTGCCCAGCCGACTTCCCCGGACACACTGCGTGCACGTTGTGGCCGACCATCTGCAGGGCCTGGAAGGGCACCATCACTTCGTAGTCTTCAACATAGTCGCCGACTACCATCAGAATTATCTTCGCTGCCATGATCGCTCTCCCGTAGATGTATTCAGTCAGTCCATTGTTCACCCGCGGCTCTGCCTCGGGGTAATAG
>NKIE01000425.1 GCA_002256055.1 Pseudomonas sp. PGPPP3
AAGGCACCGCCAGGGCATCGACCGGCAGAGTCATCGGCAAAATCCTATAGTAAATAGCCTATACAACCATGGTATAGCTTCCATATACAGCCAGTAAAACTTATAAATCACACCCGGCAATTAATCGGTAATGCTGCACAGGCTACCGGAATATCCAGCGCTAACCATTCGCCAAAGGTGTCATCTGCCATGTCGATCTACGATCAAGGTCTCAGCCCCGCTGCCGTCAACCACATTGCCCTCAGCCCGCTGAGCTTTATCGAACGTACGGCCGCGGTCTATCCGCAGTACCCGGCCGTGGTGCATGGCGCCATCCGCCGCAACTGGGCCACCACCTATGCGCGCTGCCGACGCTTGGCCTCGGCCCTGGCTGGCCGTGGGATCAAGAAAGGCGACACGGTGGCGGTGATGCTGCCGAACATCCCGGAAATGCTCGAAGCGCACTTTGGCGTGCCGATGATCGGCGCGGTGCTCAACCCGCTGAACGTGCGCCTGGATGCCGAAGCCATCGCCTTTATGCTGCAGCACGGCGAAGCCAAGGCGCTGATTGCCGACCGCGAGTTCTTCGACGTGATCCACGCCGCCGTCGGCATGCTCGACCACCCGCCGCTGGTGATCGACGTCAATGACCCGGAATACGGCGAAGGCCAGGCGGTCAGCGACCTCGACTACGAAGCCCTGCTGGCCGAAGGCGACCCCGAGTTTGCCTGGCAGTGGCCGGCGGACGAGTGGGACGCCATCAGCCTCAACTACACCTCTGGCACCACCGGCAACCCCAAGGGCGTGGTCTATCACCACCGCGGCGCCTACCTGAACTCCCTGGGCAACCAGATGACCTGGGCCATGGGCAACCACCCGGTGTACCTGTGGACCCTGCCGATGTTCCACTGCAACGGCTGGTGCTACCCCTGGACCATCACCGCCCTGGCCGGCGTGCATGTGTTCCTGCGGCGCGTCGACCCGCAGAAGATCCTCAACCTGATCCGCGATGAGCAGGTCACCCACCTGTGCGGCGCCCCCATCGTGCTCAACGCCCTGGTCAACATGCCCGACTCGGCCAAAGCCGCCATCGACCACCCGGTCAAGGCCATGGTCGCTGGCGCGGCGCCACCCGCCAAGGTGATCGGTGCAGTGGAGGAAATGGGCATCCACGTCACCCACGTCTACGGCCTCACCGAGGTCTACGGCCCGGTAACCCTGTGTGCCTGGCACGCCGAGTGGGATGCCCTGCCGCTGGAAGAGCGCGCGGTGATCAAGGCCCGTCAGGGCGTGCGCTATCCAACCTTGGAAGCAGTGATGGTCGGCGACCCGAAAACCCTCGAGCCGGTGCCACGCGACGGGGAAACCATCGGCGAGATCTTTATGCGCGGCAACACGGTGATGAAGGGCTACTTGAAAAACCCCACCGCCACCGCCGAAGCCTTCGAGGGCGACTGGTTCCATACCGGCGACCTGGCTGTGTGTCACCCGGACGGCTACGTGGAAATCCGCGACCGCTTGAAAGACATCATCATTTCAGGCGGCGAGAACATCTCCACCATCGAACTGGAAGGCGTGCTCTATCGCCACCACGGGGTGCTGGAAGCCGCCGTGGTAGCACGTCCGGATGAGAAATGGGGCGAAACCCCCTGCGCATTTATCACCCTCAAGGCGGACCACCAGGGTGTCAGCGAGGCCGAAATCATCAGCTTCTGCCGCGACCATCTGGCCGGCTTCAAGGTGCCGCGCACGGTGGTGTTCACCCAGTTGCCGAAAACCAGCACCGGCAAGATCCAGAAGTTCGTTCTGCGCGACATGGCCAAGGCGCTCTAAGCGCCCAACCACAGCACTTTCGGCATGTTCCTGGCGCGCGTTACAAGCGTGCCAGGCCTCGCTGCGCCCCGCGTTTGGTGGGCGAGCCGCTACCTCCACAACAAAAACCAGGAAATCCGCATGAGCTTAACTGCGCCGTCCCACGCCCAGAGCTGCGATCGCATTCGCAGCAATCCCAAATTCCAGCAACTGGTGCGCCGCCGCTCGCGGCTGTCCTGGTCGCTGAGTGCCGCCGTGCTGGGCACCTATTACAGCTTCATGCTGGTGGTGGCGCTTGCCCCGCAGTGGCTGCACGCGCCGCTGAGCCAGGGCGGCATGCTCTCGGTCGGCATCCCGGTGGCCGCGTCCATCATCGTGGTGTCCTGGCTGCTTACCGGCTGGTACGTACGCACTGCCAATACCGAGTTCGACGCGCTCAGCGCGCAACTGCTGGAGGAGCTGAAATAATGCGCCGCACTCTCTCCCTGAGCCTCGCCGCCCTGTGCCTGGCGCCCATGGCTGCCAGCGCCGCACCGCTGCTGACGGCGGAAAAACAGCCACTCAACCTGCATGCCATCGGCATGTTCTTCATCTTCGTCCTCGGCACCCTGGCCATCACTTGGTGGGCAGCACGCCAGACCAAATCCACCGCTGACTTTTACACCGCCGGTGGCGGCATCAGTGGCTTCCAGAACGGCCTGGCGATTGCCGGCGACTACATGTCCGCCGCCACCCTGCTGGGCTTGTCCAGCCTGGTGTTTGCCAAGGGCTATGACGGCTTCGTCTACACCGTGGCGTTCTTCGTCGGCTGGCCGCTGATCACGTTTATGATGGCTGAACGCCTGCGCAACCTCGGCCGCTTCACCTTCGCCGATATCGTCTCCTACCGCCTCGACCAGACGCAGATCCGCACCTTCGCCGCCTTCGGCTCGCTGACCGTGGTGTGCTGCTACCTGGTGGTGCAGATGGTCGGCGCCGGCCAGCTGATCAAGCTGCTGTTCGGCCTCGACTACTCCACCGCCGTGATGGTGGTCGGCGCCCTGATGCTGGTGTATGTGATCTTCGGCGGCATGATCGCCACCACCTGGGTGCAGATCATCAAGGCCGTGCTGTTGCTGGCCGGTGGCACCACCCTGGCGCTGTTGGCGCTGAGCCAATTCGGCTTCAGCCTGGAAACGCTGGCCGCTCAGGCGGTGGATGCCCACGCCATCGGCGACAAGATCATGAGCCCGGGCAGCATGCTCGCCGACCCGATCAACGCCGCCTCGATGTCTCTCGGCCTGGTCTTCGGTATCGCCGGGCTGCCGCACATCCTCATGCGCTTCTTCACCGTACCGAATGCCA
>NKIE01000426.1 GCA_002256055.1 Pseudomonas sp. PGPPP3
CGGTATCAAGGTGCCGGCCGGTGGCGGCAATGTGCAGCTGAAAAACGTCGCCGCCGTGGCGTTGTATGCCGATCTGCCGGCGTTTGCCAAACCGGGGCAGAGCATCGATGTGACCGTCAACTCCATCGGTAACGCCAAAAGCCTGCGTGGCGGCAGTCTGTTGATGGCGCCGTTGAAGGGTATAGACGGCAACGTCTACGCCATCGCCCAGGGTAGCCTGGTAGTCGGTGGCTTTGATGCCGAAGGCGCAGATTGCTCGAAAATTACCGTCAACGTGCCATCTTCCGGACGTATTCCAGGCGGTGCCACTGTTGAGCGGCCGGTGCCGAGTGGTTTCGATCAGGGCAATACCCTGACTCTGAATCTCAATCGGGCCGACTTCACCACTGCCAAGCGGATTGTCGACAAGATTAACGAGCTGCTCGGTCCAGGCGTTGCTCAGGCGTTGGATGCAGGTTCTGTCCGCGTCAGTGCACCGCTCGATCCGGGTCAGCGGGTCGACTATCTGTCGATTCTGGAGAACCTTGAAGTTGAGGCTGGGCAGGCGGTGGCCAAGGTCATCATCAATGCCCGCACCGGCACCATCGTTATCGGTCAGAACGTCAAAGTGCAGCCTGCGGCGGTTACCCACGGCAGTCTGACCGTGACCATTACCGAAGATCCTATTGTCAGCCAGCCCAACGCCTTGTCTGGCGGTGAGACGGCCGTGGTGCCCAAGTCCAAAGTCAGTGCCGATCAGGAAGCCAAGCCGATGTTCAAGTTTGGCCCCGGCACTTCGCTGGATGAGATTGTGCGGGCGGTTAACCAGGTGGGCGCCTCGCCGAGTGACTTGATGGCGATTCTGGAAGCCCTGAAACAGGCCGGCGCGTTGCAAGCCGATCTGATTGTGATTTGAGGTGCGACTATGAACTCTCGACTCAGCGCAGGTATAGGCATCGCCCCCGATTCGGGGGCGGCGACCGACCTCAATCGTCTAAATCAGCTCAAGGTCGGCAAGAATCGCGACAGCGAAGCCAATGTCCACAAGGTGGAGCAGGAGTTCGAGTCGCTGTTTCTGAATGAAATGATGAAGGCCATGCGCTCGGCGAACGCTGTGTTCGCCGAAGGCAACTTCATGAACAGCAACGAAAGCAAAACCTATCAGGACATGCACGATCAGCAGTTGGCCATCACCATGTCCAAGCAGAACGGCGTAGGCCTGGCCGATGTGCTGGAACGTCAGCTGTCGAAAACCTTGCATGGCGCCGGCAGCAGTCGGCCCAACCCTTTTGCCCAAGTAGCCGCCAGCCGCGGCGTCACGGCAGCCGTTGAACCGACAGCGAGCGAGCCCGTTGTGCGCGATGACTCCAAGCTGCTCAATCAGCGCCGTATTTCCTTGCCCCCACGTCTGGCGGATCGTCTGCTGGCGGGCATCGTGCCGGCCGGTGGCAGTGAAGCGCAGGCTCAGGCACCGCAGAACTGGCTGGCGGCGAAAAGCTATCCGGCACCCGCAGACAAGTCCTTGTCGATTGTCGACAGTGATGCCATCACCGGTCGCCGCCTTGCTCAGCCGCCATTGGCGCCGGGTAAGGCGGCGTTCAGCTCCCCTGAGGAATTTGTCGCCACCATGCTGCCGATGGCCCAGAGCGCGGCGGAGAAAATTGGTGTGGATGCCCGTTACCTGGTGGCCCAGGCAGCCCTGGAAACTGGTTGGGGCAAGTCGATCATTCGGCAGCAGGATGGCTCTAGCAGTCATAACCTGTTCGGCATCAAAGCCGCTGACTGGCAGGGCGACTCGGCACGCGTGCTAACCACGGAGTATGTGGATGGCAAGCAAGTCAAAGAGTCGGCGTCTTTTCGCGCTTATGGCTCGTTCGAGCAAAGCTTCAACGACTACGTAAACTTCCTGCAGAACAACGAACGCTACGACGGTGCGCTGGATTCAGCCGCCAACCCCAAGCGCTTCGTCAGCGAGTTGCAGCGTGCGGGCTATGCCACCGACCCGCAATACGCCAACAAGATCGCCCAGATCGCCCGGCAAATGCAGACCTATCAGGCCGTCGCGGCGGCTGATACGGCTACCACTAGGACCTGAGGCTGAGCTATGGCGGACTTACTCAATATTGGCCTCTCGGGCCTGTCAGCGAACAAGACGTCGCTGTCGGTCACAGGTCATAACATTGCCAACGTCAACACGCCGGGTTTCTCACGTCAGGAAACAATTCAGGCTACCCGCACGCCTCAGTTCACTGGTGCAGGCTATGTTGGCTCGGGCACCACGCTGGTGGATGTACGTCGTATTTATAACGATTTCCTGACCACTCAAGTGCGCAGTAGCACTGCACTGAGCAAGGATGTTCAAAGTTATCTGAGTCAGATCAACCAGCTTGACTCACTGCTTGCTGGTAGCACCACTGGGATTACCCCAGGTTTGCAGCGGTTGTTCTCTTCGCTGCAAACCGCCGCCGAAGACCCGGCCAATATCCCCGCTCGGCAACTGGTACTGTCGGAAGCCGAGGGTGTGGCCAAGCGGTTTAACACTGTGTACGACCGCCTGTATGAACAGAATGGTTTTATCAACAAGCAACTGTCGGCGGTTAGTGAACAGGTCAACCAATTGGCCACTTCGATTGCAGGCTATAACGATGCCATTGCTGTCGCAGCGTCTAATGGCCAGCAGCCCAATGATTTGCTGGACGCCCGTGAGGAAACCGTACGTAAACTTTCCGAGTTCATTGGCGTTACTGTTGTGCCGCAAGACGACAACAGCATCAACGTGTTTATTGGCTCTGGCCAGCCTCTTGTGGTCGGTAATTCGGCGGCACGTCTGGAGGTGGTTGCCGGCGTTGCAGACCCTCTGCGTAGTGAGGTGCAGTTTGTCAGTGGCGGGTCACGCCAAGGCATCACCACGCTGATTAGCGGTGGTGAGATGGGCGGCCTGATTCGCTACCGCGAAGATGTATTGGATGTAACCCTGAACTCGGTGGGGCGGCTGGCATTGTCGGTAGCTGACGAGATGAATCGTCAGTTAGGTCAGGGGCTGGATCTCAAGGGGAATTTCGGTGCTGAGCTGTTTCGTGACATTAATGACCCCTTACTCACCG
>NKIE01000427.1 GCA_002256055.1 Pseudomonas sp. PGPPP3
CTGTGGTGCAACAAGCCGTTAACCGGCTGCAGACCTTGGAGCAGACCAGCGCCATCGTCGAGGCCGCACGCACCCTGCAATTTCGCTCGGTGAATATCGACCTGATCTATGGCTTGCCCAAGCAGACGCCGGAAAACTTTGCCCGCACCGTCGACGCCGTGATCGCCCTGCAGCCCGATCGCCTGTCGGTGTTCAACTACGCACACCTGCCGGAACGTTTTCTGCCGCAGCGCCGCATCAACGCCAGCGACCTGCCTGCACCCGCCGACAAGCTGCAGATGCTGCAAAACAGCATCGAGCAACTCACCGCTGCCGGCTACCGCTACATCGGCATGGACCACTTCGCCCTGCCAGATGACGAACTGGCCAGCGCCCAGGAAGACGGCACCCTGCAACGTAACTTCCAGGGCTACACCACCCACGGTCATTGCGACCTGGTGGGCCTTGGCGTGTCCTCGATCAGCCAGATCGGCGACCTCTACTGCCAGAACACCAGCGACCTGGCGCTGTACCAACAGACGCTGGACAACAGCCAGCTGAGCACCTGCCGCGGCCTGCAATGCAATGACGATGATCGTCTGCGCCGCGCAGTGATCCAGCAACTGATCTGCGCCTTCAGCCTGGAATTTGCCACGATCGAGAAGCAGTTCAACATCGAGTTTCATCACTACTTCGCCGACGTCTGGCCGCAATTGGAACAAATGGCCAACGACGGCCTGATCGACCTAAGCGCAAAGGGCATCGACATCCGCCCGGCCGGACGCCTGCTGGCCCGTTCGGTGTGCATGCTGTTTGATCGGTACCTCAGCAACATGACCACTCAGCGTTTCTCCCGAGTGATCTGAAACGGCCGCCAAATCTACAGGTCAGCCCCGTTGTGCGTGCATGCGCAATCCTGATTAGTTGAACAGATTGCACTGCCATCTGGCCCTGTAGATGCGGCTGCGTTACCCTTAGTGGCATTGCCGGCAAACACTAAGGAATTGTCCATGTCCGAGACCATTAAGGCGCGCGCGTTACCCCAGGCTCACTGCAAGGATTGCAGCCTGGCTTCACTGTGTTTGCCGCTGGCGCTCAACACTGAAGATATGGATTCGCTCGACGAAATCGTCAAACGTGGCCGCCCATTGAAAAAGGGCGATTTCCTGTTCCGTCAGGGCGACGCCTTTGCTTCCGTGTTCGCGGTGCGCTCCGGCGCCCTGAAAACCTTCAGCGTGACCGATGCCGGCGAAGAACAAATCACCGGCTTCCACCTGCCCAGTGAGCTGGTCGGCCTATCTGGCATGGACAGCGAGTGCTACCCGATGTCCGCCCAGGCCCTAGAAACCACCTCGGTGTGCGAAATTCCGTTTGACCGCCTGGACGAACTGGCCCTGCAACTGCCACAGCTGCGCCGCCAGCTGATGCGCATCATGAGCCGCGAGATTCGAGACGATCAGCAGATGATGCTGCTGCTGTCGAAAAAGACTGCCGACGAGCGTATTGCCACGTTCCTAGTCAACTTGTCCGCGCGCTTCCGCGCCCGCGGCTTCTCCGCCAACCAGTTCCGCCTGGCCATGTCGCGCAATGAAATCGGCAACTACCTCGGTCTGGCTGTAGAAACCGTCTCGCGGGTGTTCACTCGCTTCCAGCAAAACGGCTTGTTGGCTGCAGAAGGCAAGGAAGTGGAAATCACCAATGCGATCGAGCTCTGCGCCCTCGCTGGCGGCAACCTCGACGGCTAATACCTGCGCAAACGGGTCTGCGCCCTGCAGACCCGTGCACTCCCCCTCCGCTTCACCGGCCTGTCAGCACCCACTGCGCCCCCCCCAACCTGCATTCACACCGCTTTGCGCCCGCCAAAAGTTGGCCCATTTTGGGCGCATTTGGCCGCATATGACCTCGCAGCAATCACTGGTAAATCCAATAGTAGTGAGCAGCGGCTGCGCCTCTCCAAGGCGCCCGGCCAGCCCATAACAATCAAGGTCGCGCACTGTCTGCGACCCTTACTACCGAGGACTTTGCCATGTCGACCAGCGCCAGCGCAGCCCCTGCACCCCAGGCCAGCTTCCCCGTCCGCCGAATGGATTTCAGTTTTGCCGACAGCCAAAAATACTGGTGGAGCGGCAACCCGTTCATGACCCAGTTCATGAACAACCTGTCGTCCCTGTTTCCCTATGGGGAGAAGTTCTTTGTCGACAGCGTGCGCGGCGTGCGCGAACAGATCAAAGACCCGCAACTGCAGAAGGATATCAGCGCCTTCATCGGCCAGGAGGCCATGCACTCCAAGGAGCATGCGACCTACAACGAATACGCCGAAGCCCATGGGATCGACCTGCACACCCTGGAACTGCGCATCAAGGTACTGCTGGAGTGGATCACCAAGTTCACCACCAAAAAGCAGCGTCTGGCCGCCACCTGCGCCCTTGAGCATTTCACCGCGACCATGGCGGAACAGCTTTTGCTGCGCGAAGACCTGACCACCCAGATCGATGACGAGAAGATGTACAAGCTCTGGCTGTGGCACGCCATCGAGGAAAACGAGCACAAATCGGTAGCCTACGACGCGTACCAGGCCATCGGCGGTGGCTATTGGATTCGCACCATCACCATGGCCCTGAGCACCGTCATGTTTATCGGCGTGATTGCCTGGTTTCAGGTCGACCTGCTGCGCAAGGATGGCCAGTTGTTCAACTGGAAGAGTTGGGGCTACGGCCTGAAAACTTTGTTTGGCCCGCGTAACGGCTATATCACCGGTCTGATCCTACCGTATCTGCAGTACTACAAACCTGGCTTCCACCCCGCACAGCAAGACACCCAGCGCCTGGAAAAACGCTGGCGTACCCGCTTGGGCTTTGACGGCTAGGCGTTCAGCACCTGAACCCGTGCAGGGCTACGCAACGTAGCCCTGCACATCCTCCCTCCCCCTGCGACAGAACACCCCTGTGGCATCAAGTCACTGCACGGTCGCTCGCTTTACCTGCTTCAATACTGGCACCCGTATGCACAAGCGCTGTGCACACTTGAGGGCACCCGTATGCAAGCACCACCCAAATCTCCCTGGCGCATCCCCCTAGTACGCGAACTGGCTGTGAT
>NKIE01000428.1 GCA_002256055.1 Pseudomonas sp. PGPPP3
GCGATTTCGGCTATGTCCTTGAGGCCGGCGTTGTAGGCCGCCTCCGGCACGGCGAGGGTGTACTTGGCGCCCTCCAGGTTGGCGCGCACGGGCTCCACGGTACCTTTCTCGTGGTAGGCCTTGATGTCGTTTTCCATGGTCGGCATCCAGTTGCCGAGGAACACATCGATGTCCTTGTTCTGCATCGAACGGTAGGTCACCGGCACAGCCAACAGGTTGGTCTTGGTCTGGTAACCGAGCGACTCCAGCACCGCACTGGTCACTGCGGTGGTGACGGTAATGTCAGTCCAGCCGACATCGGCAAAGCGCACCAAGGCGCAGGATTCCGGTTCGTTGGCCAAGACCAGGGCGGGCAGGGTCAGGGATGTGGCCAGCAGCAATGCTGTGCAACCTTTCATGGGCTAACTCCTTGCAGATCGATGGCGGTTAGCTCGACGAGGCGAGGTGGCCGCGGGTTATGAGGCTGCCGGCGGGTGGTGGTTTTACCACGCGTCCTGCTGGATGAGTCGGGACCGATCATGGAACAGGCAAAATCAAACGCCTACTGGGTGAGTCGTATCCAGTGCAGGCGGGGTCGCATCCAGTACGGGTGATGTCGCATCCGGAGTTATTGCCGGCCTCAGGGAGGTTTTTTCCTCGTTCAGTGCGGCGTTATTGCAGGCCCAGCTTGCGTTTAACCTGCCCCAGGGCGGGCTCGCCAGTGCGGCTGCTGACCCCGGTCAGCCAGTCTTCGAGCATCTGCGGATGGGCCTTCAGCCAGTTCAGGGCAGCCTTGCGGCGACTCACATGCTGATTGAGTACGGCGTCCATCAACTGGTTTTCCATCTCCAGGCTGAAGACCAGATTGTTGAGCAGTTGACCGACGTTCGGGCACTGCTCGGCATAGCCGGTGCGCACGTTGGTGTAGACGCTGGCGCCGCCGTAGTTAGTCCCGAACACCACATCGCCGCCGTCCAGATAGTGCATCTGCAGGCGGGTGTTCATTGGGTGCGGTTCCCAGCCGAGGAACACGATCGGTTGCTTGAGGGCGGTGGCGCGTTGCACATGGGCGAGCATCTTGCTTTCGCTGCTCTCTACCAGGGTGAACGAGCCCAGGCCAAAGGTGTTCTCGGCAATCATTTTGCTGATCAACTGGTTGCCGTCGTTACCGGCCTCAATGCCGTAAATCTTGTGATCCAGTTGCTCGGCGTAGCGGCTGATATCGGCAAAGCTGTGCAGGCCGCTGGCATAGGTGGCCGCCGTTACGGCCAGGGTGTATTTGGCCCCGAGCAGGTTGGCGCGCAGGACTTGCACGCTACCCTTATCTAGATAGGGCTGGATGTCGGCCTGCATGCTTGGCATCCAGTTGCCGAGAAACACATCCAGCTGGTTTTCACTGAGGCCCTGGTAGGTTTGCTGCACCGACAGGCGTTTGACATTGGTGTGGTAGCCGAGCGCATCAAGCACGATCCGCGTGGTGGCGGTGGTTAGGGTGATGTCGCTCCAGCCAACGTCGGCAAAGCGCACGGTGGCGCAAGCGTCGGCTTCGTTGGTGGTGGCGCTGGCGGGCAGGGCGCTGCCCAGGCTCAGCGCCAGGCAGCAGCAGGTGAGTGCTTTCATCGGGCAACCCTCGGTGATTGGCGACGCCGGGGTGCGCCGCAGGCCGCGATCATGCAGTGCACACGGCCTGCTTGTGCGGGGGGTGGCGTGATCTGCGCGGTCGAGGTCGTAGGCGGAACTGCCCGATACTGGCCTTGTGCTGGCCAGGCACGCGGCACCGACGCTGCTGGGCATGGGCGCGTCGGTGTGGGGCGCCGGTGTGGCGGAAAAAAGCCCGATGATGCCGCTATCCAGGCGTAACCACTGTTGCGCGGCAAGAGCACTTCCGGTGCCGCAGGTCGGCGCGGAGCAGGAGAAAAGCATGGCCATCAGCGTATTTGACTTGTTCAAGATCGGCATCGGGCCGTCCAGTTCCCACACGGTCGGGCCCATGCGCGCCGCCGCGTTGTTCCAGCAGGGCCTGCGCGAGCGTGGCCAGTTGGCCGCGGTGCAGCGTATTGAGGTGCGCCTGTATGGCTCCCTGGCGGCGACCGGCGTTGGTCACGGCAGCGACCATGCCGTGCTGATGGGGCTGATGGGTGAGTGGCCGGACGCCATCGACCCGGCCAGCATTGCTCCACGTATCGCTGAGTTGCGCGCCAGCGCTCGCCTGCTGTTGGCTGGCGAACAGGCGCTGGCCTTCGACTGGGCGCGCGACCTGCTGTTAGTTGAAGAAAACCTGCCCTATCACCCCAACGCCATGACCCTGATCGCCGAAGGCTGCAACGGCGAATTGCACCGTGATACCTATTATTCGGTCGGTGGCGGTTTTGTGGTGGATGCCGCCCAGGCTGCCAGCGGTGTGCTGGATCAGGATCAGACTGTGCTGCCCTACGAGTTCTCATCGGCCGAGCAGTTGCTGGCGCTGTGCAAGCAGCACAATCTGCGGGTCGCGCAACTGATGATGGCCAACGAATGCGCCTGGCGCAGTGAAACAGAGATCCGCGCCGGCCTGCTGCGCCTCTGGCAGGCCATGCGCGAGTGCGTGGACAACGGTCTCAGGCACGAAGGCATCTTGCCCGGCGGCCTCAACGTCAAGCGCCGCGCTGCCAAGCTGCACCGCAGCCTGCAGGAGTTGGGCAAACCCAACGTGATCGGCTCGACCCTCAGTGGCATGGAGTGGGTCAACTTGTTCGCCCTGGCCGTCAACGAGGAAAACGCCGCCGGCGGGCGCATGGTCACCGCGCCGACCAATGGCGCCGCGGGGATCATTCCGGCGGTCATGCACTATTACGTCAAGTTCAGCCCGCAGGTCAGCGAGGCCGATGTGGTCGACTATTTTCTCGCCGCGGCGGCGATTGGCATCCTGTGTAAAAAGAACGCCTCGATCTCCGGCGCCGAGGTGGGTTGCCAGGGCGAGGTTGGTTCGGCCTGCGCAATGGCGGCAGCCGGGCTGGCGGAGATCCTCGGGGCCACTCCGGAGCAACTGGAGAACGCCGCCGAGATCGGCCTGGAACATAACAACGGGCTGCCCTGTGATCGGGTC
>NKIE01000429.1 GCA_002256055.1 Pseudomonas sp. PGPPP3
GTTCGCCGTTCGTCACCTCTGGTCTGCGTATTGGTACCCCGGCCGTCACCACCCGTGGCTTCCAGGAAGCCGAGTGCCGCGAGCTGGCTGGCTGGATCTGCGACATCCTCGCCGACCTCAGCAACGACGCCGTGATCGGCGCCGTACGCGAGAAGGTCAAGGCCGTCTGCGCGCGCCTGCCGGTGTACGGCAACTAAGCCCGCACCTCGACCAGCATCAGCCCGGTATCTGCCGGGCTGATGCATGCGTCAATCGACACCCTGCGCAGGCTAGCCTTACGCAGGGTGTTTTTATTTGTGCGCCTGGTTACGCCTCGCATCCGCCCTGGCGATTTTGCGGGAGAGGATATGTCCGGGAGCAGCGTCTTAATAGGCCCTAGGTTCGTGGCCGAAGCAGCGCCTACGGACAAAGGGTTGGGGTGCAGAGTTCGGCGCTAAGCGCCGAACTCAACCCTGTCGAGCGGGAAGAATCAGCTGCGATCACGCGCCAGCAGTGGCTTGAGGAAGTAGCCGGTGTGCGACTGCGGCATCTCTGCCACTTCTTCCGGCGTGCCCACCGCAATGATCTGGCCGCCTTTTGAACCGCCTTCAGGGCCCAAGTCCACTAGCCAGTCGGCGGTCTTGATCACGTCCAGGTTGTGCTCAATCACCACCACGGTGTTGCCGTGATCGCGCAGGCGGTGCAACACATCAAGCAGTTGCTGAATATCGGCAAAGTGCAGGCCGGTGGTGGGTTCGTCGAGGATGTAGAGGGTCTTGCCAGTGTCGCGCTTGCTCAGCTCCCGTGACAGCTTGACCCGCTGCGCTTCACCGCCGGACAGGGTGGTCGCTGACTGCCCCAGTTTGATGTACGAGAGGCCGACATCAATCAGGGTTTGCAGTTTGCGCGCCAGCGCGGGTACGGCCTCGAAGAACGGTCGGGCCTCTTCAATGGTCATCTCCAGCACTTCGTGGATGTTCTTGCCCTTGTATTTGACCTCAAGGGTTTCGCGGTTGTAGCGCTTGCTCTTGCACACGTCGCAGGGCACGTAGATGTCCGGCAGAAAGTGCATTTCTACTTTGATCAAGCCGTCGCCCTGGCAGGCTTCACAACGGCCGCCCTTGACGTTGAAGGAGAAACGCCCTGGACCGTAGCCCCGCGAGCGCGACTCCGGTACGCCGGCAAACAGCTCGCGGATCGGTGTGAACAGGCCCGTGTAGGTGGCCGGGTTGGAACGTGGCGTACGGCCGATCGGGCTCTGATCGATGTCGACCACCTTATCCAGGTGTTGCAGGCCATCGCAGCTGTCGTGGGCCGCCGCTTCCAGGGTGGTGGCGCCGTTCAAGGCAGTGGCTGCGAGGGGGAACAGGGTGTTATTGATCAGGGTCGATTTGCCTGAGCCGGACACGCCGGTTACACAGGTCAGCAAGCCAATCGGGATGTCCAGATCAACATTGCGCAGGTTGTTGCCGCGTGCGCCTTTGATCTTCAGCGCCAGCTTGGGATTGCGCGGCGTGCGCTTGGCCGGATAGCGAATCTTCTCGCGGCCGGACAGGTACTTGCCGGTCAGCGAGTCTGGGTGGGCCATGACTTCGGCAGCGGTGCCTTCGGCGACGATGCGACCGCCGTGCACGCCCGCACCCGGGCCGATATCGACCACGTAGTCGGCCATGCGAATGGCGTCCTCGTCATGCTCGACCACGATCACCGTGTTGCCGATGTCGCGCAGGTGGCGCAGGGTGCCGAGCAGGCGCTCGTTGTCGCGCTGGTGCAAGCCAATGGACGGCTCGTCGAGGATGTACATGACGCCGACCAGGCCAGCGCCGATCTGGCTGGCCAGACGAATGCGCTGGGCTTCGCCGCCGGACAGGGTGTCGGCGCTACGGTCGAGGGTCAGGTAGTCGAGACCGACGTTGACCAGAAACTGCAGGCGCTCGCGAATTTCCTTGAGGATCTTCGCAGCGATTTCACCACGGCGTCCGGTCAGCGCCAGGCTAGCGAAGTACTCGGTGGCATCGCCAATCGGTAGGCTGGTCACGGCGGGCAGGGTGCGTTCACCCACCCACACATGCCGGGCTTCGCGGCGCAAACGGGTGCCCCGGCAATCTGGGCATGGCTGGGTGCTGAGCAGTTTGCCCAGCTCTTCGCGCACGCTCTGGGATTCAGTCTCGCGGTAGCGTCGCTCCAGGTTGGGGACGATGCCCTCGAACGGGTGGGCGCGTTTTACGATATCGCCGCGGTCGTTAAGGTAGCGGAAGTCGACATTCTCGCTGCCGCTGCCGAACAGGATCATTTTCTGCTGGCTGGCGCTGAGTTCTTCGAAGGGCACTTCCAGGCTGAAGTCGTAATGGGCGGACAGTGAGCCGAGCATCTGGAAGTAATAGACGTTGCGCCGGTCCCAGCCGCGCACGGCGCCCTCGGCCAGGGTCAACTCGCCGTTGACCAGGCGCTTGATGTCAAAGAACTGCTTGACCCCCAGGCCGTCGCACGTGGGGCAGGCGCCGGCGGGGTTGTTGAAGGAAAACAGCTTGGGTTCCAGCTCGCTGATCGAATGGCCGCAATGGGGGCAGGCGAAGCGCGCGGAGAAGATCATCTCTTCGCCAGGCTCGTCATCCATGGGTGCAATCAGGGCGATGCCGTCGGCCAGGTTGAGGGCGGTTTCGAAGGATTCAGCCAGGCGCTGCTGCAGGTCAGCACGCACCTTAAAGCGGTCCACCACCACGTCGATGGAGTGCTTCTTCTGTTTGTCCAGCTTGGGCAGTTCGTCCAGCTCATAGAGCTTGCCGTTGATGCGGGCGCGGACAAAGCCTTGGGCGCGCAGCTCTTCAAAGACCGACAGGTGCTCGCCCTTGCGTTCGCGAATCACTGGCGCCAGCAGCATCAGCTTGCGTCCTTCGGGCAGCGCCAGGGCCTGGTCGACCATCTGGCTGACGGTTTGCGCCTCCAGCGGCACGTCGTGTTCCGGGCAGCGCGGAATGCCAACGCGGGCGTACAGCAGGCGCAGGTAGTCGTAGATCTCGGTGATGGTGCCGACAGTCGAGCGCGGATTGTGTGAGGTGGACTTCTGCTCGATG
>NKIE01000430.1 GCA_002256055.1 Pseudomonas sp. PGPPP3
GGAGCCGGCCAGCAGGTTGTTGACCTCCTCGTCGGCGGCCTGAAAGCTGATCTGGATATGGTCCAGGCCCGCCTCGGCAAACTCGGCGATACGCGCTTCGGTGAGGCCGATGCCGGAGGTGATCAGGTTGGTGTAGTAGCCCAGATCGCGGGCGGCCTTGATCAGTTCGGCGAGGTCCTGGCGTACCAGCGGTTCACCACCGGAAAAGCCCAGTTGCGCAGCGCCCAACTCGCGGGCCTGACGGAACACCTCGATCCATTCGGCGGTGCTCAACTCCGCACCCTGCTGGGCGAAGTCCAACGGATTGGAACAGTACGGGCACTGCAACGGGCAGCGATAGGTCAGCTCGGCCAACAGCCACAGCGGCGGCCCAGCTAACGGCACCTGGCGCTCGACTTCAGTGGAGTTCGATCCAGAATTGAGCACTGGCTACCTCCATAAACGCCAGAATGTCTTCATCGATCCCCGGCACATTGGGGAAGCGCCCGCACAGTTCGCTGATGATCTGCGCCACGCTGTGCTGGCCATCGATCTGCTGGAGAATTTCCCCGGCGCTGTCGTTGAGTTTGATCATGCCTTCCGGGTAGAGCAGCACATGGCAGTTTTGCACCGGCTCCCACTGCAGGCGAAAGCCGCGACGCAGGCGCGGCACCTGCTCGATGGTGATCTCATTCATAAGGTAATCCCCCGGTGCCAGACGCGCGCCTGGGTCACCGTGTGGTACGGCGGGCGGTCCAGCTCGTAGGCCATGCTCATGGCGTCGAGCATGCTCCACAGCACATCCAGCTTGAACTGGAGGATTTCCAGCATGCGCTGCTGAGCCGCGTAGGTGGTGTAGTGCTGCAGGGTGATGCGCAGACCGTGCTCGACATCCCGGCGCGCTTCTTTCAGGCGCTTGCGAAAGTAGTCGTAGCCGCTGGCGTCGATCCAGGGGTAATGCTGCGGCCAGGCATCCAGGCGCGACTGATGGATCTGCGGGGCGAATAGCTCGGTCAGCGAGCTGCTCGCGGCCTCCTGCCAACTGGCCCGACGGGCGAAATTAACGTAAGCATCGACGGCAAAACGCACGCCCGGCAGCACCAGCTCATGGGACAACAACTGCTCGCGCGGCAAGCCCACGGCCTCGGCCAGGCGCAGCCAGGCTTCGATGCCGCCCTCCTCACCTGGAGCGCCGTCGTGATCAAGGATGCGTTGCACCCACTCGCGGCGGGTGTCGCGATCCGGGCAGTTGGCCATGATCGCCGCATCCTTGAGCGGGATGCTCACCTGGTAGTAGAAGCGGTTGGCCACCCAGCCCTGGATCTGCGCACGGCTGGCCGTGCCCGCGTACATCGCCCGGTGGAA
This sequence comes from Pseudomonas sp. PGPPP3, assembly GCA_002256055.1. Classification (GTDB taxonomy): domain Bacteria; phylum Pseudomonadota; class Gammaproteobacteria; order Pseudomonadales; family Pseudomonadaceae; genus Aquipseudomonas. The sequence goes on from NKIE01000430.1 coordinate 1,345, forward strand.
CGGATGCTCGGTGTGGTAGTAGGCGCCCTTGGCGCGCAGCGCCTGCTCGAACTCGGCAGGGCTCATGGCGATCTGGCTCATGGCCGGGCTCCTTACAACTGAATGCTCATACCGTCCCACGCTACGTCGATGCCATGGGCGGCCAGCTCGGCACGCTCAGGCGAATCGACATCGAGGATCGGGTTGGTGTTGTTGATGTGAATAAGAATCTTGCGTTTGGCCGGCAGGCCGTCGAGAACCTCGATCATGCCGCCGGGGCCGCTCTGTGGCAGGTGCCCCATCTCGCTGCCGAGCTTGTCGCCCACTTCGCAGACGCGCATCTCGTCGTCGCGCCAGAGGGTGCCGTCCACCAGCAGGCAATCGGCGCGGCCCATCCAGGCCAGCAGTTCAGCGTCGACCTGGCCCAGGCCCGGCGCGTAGAAAAGGCTGCCGCCCGTGCGCAGGTCTTCGATAAACAGGCCGATGTTGTCGCCGGGGTGCGGGTTGCCACGGTGCGGCGAATACGGCGGCGCACTGCTGCGCAGGGCAATGGCGGTAAAACGCAAATTGGGGCAGACCGGGATCTGGAACGGCGTGCCGCCCAGCTCGATCAGGTTGTGCTGCAGGCCGCCGTTCCAGTGGCTGAGCATGGGAAACAGGGGGAAGCCGCTGCTGAGGTCCTGATGCACCATCTCGGTACACCAGACCTGGTGCGGACAGCCTTCACGCAGGGTCAGCAGACCGGTGGTGTGATCGATCTGACTGTCCAGCAGGATGATCGCGCCAATGGCCGTGTCGCGCAGTTTGCGCGCCGGCTGCAGGGCCGGGAACGACTCCAGCTGGGCACGGATATCCGGCGAGGCATTGCACAGAATCCAGTCCACACCGTTGTCGCTGAGGGCAATCGAAGACTGGCTGCGCGGCTGCGCGCGCACGCTGCCGTCACGGGCACCGCGGCAGTTGCGGCAATTGCAGTTCCACTGGGGAAAGCCGCCACCGGCGGCGGAACCGAGAATCTGGATATGCATGGCGAATTCCGGGTGAGATGCCCCGGCAGGGCCGGGGCAAAGCGGATCAACGATTGGCGAAGTACATGGTGACTTCGAAACCAATGCGCATATCGGTGAAGGCGGGTTTAGTCCACATGGCGCGGTCCTCTTCTTGTACAACCGGCGAATTCCGGTAGTGCTAGTTATGCGCCTGCCGGGCCAGAGACAGAATGGTACTTTGGGAGGATGCCGTGCTGGCATTGGTAGGAATCGGCCACAGGCTGGCAGGCGCAAGGTGTTAGCCCGGATGCAATCTAGGGCATGGGTTCACCATAGCACCCCACACCGGATGAAATTCGAGCCATGTGCTGCATCCCTGGCTTGAGCAGCGAAAGCTTCGCGGTCAAGACCGCTCCCACAAGTCTCTCAGGCGCCTCGATCCCCCGGTCCCGTCAGGAGGCCAAGTGCAGGTGCTGTGGAGAGGGGCGTTTGGCATGGATGCCAAACGAGGCATGTCGGGCCATGGATGGCCCGTCTTGCCGACCCTCGGAACAGCGCCGGAGCGAGGGGAGTTTCGCGCAGCGAAACCCGGATGCCGGGTGCGCTTTCTCTTTGGTTACTTTCTCTTTCGCGCAAGCCAACGTAGCGCAGCGAAGTAACAGCCGCAGGCTGGCCCGAAGGGCGAGCAAAGCGAGTCAAGAGAAAGTAACTCG
>NKIE01000431.1 GCA_002256055.1 Pseudomonas sp. PGPPP3
CAGGTCGTCACGGGCCACCATCGAATGCCAGACGATCTTGTTCGCCGTCGAGGTGCCGTTGATCACGAAGAAGGTGTGGTCGGCGCCAAAGTTGCGCGCGGCCCGCTCTTCGGCAGCGGCCAAGGGCCCGGTGTGATCGAGCAGCGAACCCAGCTCCGGCACCGACACCGACAAGTCGGAACGCAGGGTGTTTTCGCCAAAGAACTGGTGAAACGCCTGACCTACCGGGCTCTTGCGGTACGCCACGCCACCGCCGTGACCGGGCGTGTGCCAGGAATAGTTGGACTCAGCGGTGTGGTGCACCAGCGCTTTGAAAAACGGCGGCAGCAAGCCATCCAGATAATTGCGCGCGGCGCGCGCCACCTGCCGGGCGAGAAAAGCCACGGTGTCTTCGTACAAATAAAGAATGCCGCGCAGGTGGTTGAGGTCGTGCATGGCCTCCACCGGCGCGTTCTCGATAGTCACCTGCTCGCCTAGGGCGAAGATCGGCAGATCGGGAGCGCGAACCCGCGCGACCCGGATCAACTCGACCATGTCCTGCATCAAGTGCCGGTTTTCCCCCGCACCTTCGGCGGCTACCAGAATGCAGGAGAGGCCGTGGTGGGTGGAGGCGACGATGCGCCCCTCGGCAGAACTGGCACTGGACAGAATGGTGAAGCCATCCAGCTCCAGTTCGCGGGCAATGGCCCGCACGCGATCACCGGCGACCGTGTCGGCCTTGATGTCACGGTGCACGATAAGGACGGGGAATTTTAGGTCTTTATACATTGTGGCGTCCTGAGGCGGGCAGCTAGGCGCTGCTTGTCGCCTCAGGTTAGAGGCTCACCAGAAGCGGCGAAACCCCTCAAGCGTCAGACTGTACGAAAAGGTCGCGCACGAATAAATCGTCCGCGCCTCACTCCTGAGGCGCAGGCTGCTCCAGCTGCGTCCACAACGCCGCGCCACCGGCGGCCTTGCCGATCACCGCGAGGCGCACGGCGTGTTCGGCCAACTCACTTTCACTGGCAAGCACTACACGCGTCTGTGCGCGCTCGGCCGGCAAACGGCGAATTTCGCTGGCCTGGCTACCACCCGTAGCGCCCTCACCGTCCGAGGCATTACCGGCCAGCGACAAGCTGGTCTGGCCGCCGGTCATGTTCAGGTAAACGTCGGCGAGAATCTCAGCATCGAGCAAGGCGCCGTGCAGTTCACGGCCGGAGTTGTCGACGCCATAGCGCTTGCACAGAGCATCGAGGTTGTTACGCTGCCCTGGGTGGCGCTCACGCGCCATCATCAGGGTATCGAGTACCGAACAGTGCTCGGTGAGGTCGGCGCGATCCTGCTGACCGAGCAAGGCGAACTCGTTATTGAGAAAGCCGATGTCGAACGCCGCGTTATGAATGATCAGCTGGGCGTCTTTGACGAACTCGAAGAACTCATCGGCGATCTCGCGAAAACGCGGCTTGCCTTCCAGGGCCTCATTGGTGATGCCGTGAACGGCGATGGCGCCTTCATCGATATCGCGATCCGGCTGCAGATAGACGTGAAAATGCCGGCCAGTGAGGCGCCGGCCCATCAGCTCGACGCAACCGATCTCAATGATCCGGTGGCCGTCGGTGACCGGCATGCCGGTGGTTTCGGTATCGAGTACTACGCTTCGCATAAAAAGTCCTACCGCGTTTTCAATTCATCAACGCCACGATTGGCCAACTGGTCGGCGCGCTCGTTGCCCGGGTGACCGGTATGACCGCGCACCCATTGCCAGGTGATCTGATGCCGATTGACCTGCTCATCCAGCTGCTGCCAAAGGTCGACATTCTTTACCGGCTGCTTGGCGGCGGTTTTCCAGCCGCGCTTTTTCCAGTTCGGCATCCATTCCTGAATGCCCTGCATCACGTACTGGGAGTCGGTCACCAGGCGCACCTGGCATTCGCGCTTGAGTTCGGCCAAGGCACGGATCGCCGCGGTCAACTCCATACGATTATTGGTGGTCTCACGCTCGCCACCCCAGAGTTCTTTCTCTACGCCCTTGAAAATCATCAAGGCGCCCCAGCCCCCGGGGCCAGGATTACCTTTGCAGGCGCCGTCGGTGTAAATCTCAACCTGTTCGCTCATGACTGCTCTTAATTAGGGTTCCGCGTCGCGTCGACTGACTTTGGCCACCGGCATGGGCAGCAATTTACCCATGCTGGTGCGCGGCGTCTGACGCAAGGGCCGCAAACCCACCACGAGTTTGCGCGCCACTAATAAATAGAAGCCGCCGCCAGGCATTTGCCAAGCGTTGCCCAGGGGTTCCAGGCCGGCCAAACGGGATTGCCAGCGGTTCGCGGCAAGCGGCGGACGATAGCACCCGAAGCGGCGTTTCTCCAGCGCGAAGCCCAGCAGGTGCAGCCAGTCGCTGACCCGCGTCGGGGCAATGCAGCGGGCCTGACGCAAGGCATCGCGGGCCAGCAGGTGACGCAATCCCCAGGCGCTCCAGGGGTTGATGCCCACAATCAGCAAATGGCCGCCCGGACGCACGCTGCGTGCGGCTTCACGCAGCAAGCCGTGGGGCGACAGGCTGAAGTCGAGGCCGTGCTGCAGCACCACCACGTCGGCGGCATGCTCACCCAAAGGCCAGGCCTGCTCTTCGCAGGCAATTTCCACCCCGCTAAAGGGTGCGCCCACGCGCACGGTGCGCTGGATCTGCGCCGCCACCGGCACATCAACACCCGGCCCGTAATGGACCAGATAACCGCCAAAAAAACGCGCCAGCTCGGCCTCCAGCAGCGGTCGCTGCTGCGCCAAGAGCAGCTCGCCCAATGGGCCGCCCAGCCACTGGCGGGCCTGGCCCTGCAAATCCAGCCAATCGGGGTCAGCCTGGGCAAACGCCTGTTCAATCATTGCCGTCTCCTGAGCGGGAACTACCGCTAAGATGCACCACAACTTTCAGCTTAGCGAACCCCGTGATGATACTGATCGAAGCCCTGCCAGCCTTCACCGACAATTATCTCTGGTTGTTACAAGACCCAGCCAGCCAGCGCTGCGCGGTGGCAATTGCCACCT
>NKIE01000432.1 GCA_002256055.1 Pseudomonas sp. PGPPP3
CCCGGGTGTTCATCTCCATGAAGTACAGCTCGCCGTCTTCGGCCAGCAGGAACTCCACGGTACCGGCGTTCTCGTAGCCCACGGCCTTGGCCGCGCGCACGGCCAGGTCGCCGATATAGGCGCGCTGTTCCGGGGTCAGCTGCGGGCTGGGGGCGATCTCGATCAGCTTCTGGTTGCGGCGCTGAATCGAGCAGTCGCGCTCGTAGAGGTGCACGGTGTTGCCGAAGCTGTCGGCGAGAATCTGCGCCTCGATGTGCTTGGGATTGACGATGCACTTTTCCAGGAACACTTCGGCGCGGCCAAAGGCCTTGGTTGCCTCGGAGATCACCCGCGGGTAGGCCTGCTCCAGCTCATCGCGGCTGTTGCAGCGGCGGATACCACGACCGCCACCACCGTTGGTGGCCTTAAGCATCACCGGGTAGCCGATGCGATCACCCTCGCGCAGGGCTTCGGCCATGTCCGCGACGTTGCCCTCGGTGCCGGGGGTGCAGGGCACGCCAGCGGCGATCATGCTGCGGCGGGCTTCGGTCTTGTCACCCATGCGGCGGATCACTTCCGCCGACGGGCCGATAAATTTGATTCCGCGCTCGGCGCAGATGTCCGCCAGCTCGGCGTTTTCAGAGAGGAAGCCATAGCCCGGATGCAACGCATCGCAGCCGGTTTCCACCGCCAGATTGACCAGCTTGCGCGGGTTCAGGTAGCCCGCCAGGGGTTCTTCACCGATACAGTGGGCCTCGTCGGCGCGCTTCACGTGCAAGGCATGGCGGTCGGCTTCGGCATACACCGCCACCGAACGAACGCCCATCTCGGCGCACGCGCGCACGATACGGACAGCAATCTCGCCACGGTTGGCGATGAGAATCTTCTTGATCACGAGTCTGTTCCTCGGCCAATAAACGGGCGGACCGGCGCAGCGGTCAGCACCTGACCGGACCTGTTGGTCCAGTCGCCCATTTACCCTAGCTGCGTCGAGAGATAAACCCAAATCAATAATTATTGGGTTAGTCATCAGAAAAAACTTATAGTCGAAGAATCAGCAGGCCTCCGGCGCCTTTTCAACCGCAGCAAAACGAGAGTCAAAGCATGCGTAAATCCTTGATGCGCCTGACCTTGCGGCAGATTCAGGTGTTCCGCGCGGTGTGCGACAACCGCTCCTACAGCCGCGCCGCCGAGGACATGGCCCTCACCCAGCCGGCAGTCAGCCTGCAGATTCGCCAGCTGGAAGAGCTGGTCGGCCAGCCGCTGTTCGAATACGTCGGCAAGAAGCTCTACCTGACCGACGCCGCCGAAGCACTCAAGCGCGCCAGCACGGATATTTTCCAGCGCCTGGAAAGCCTCGACATGCAGCTCACCGACCTGCAAGGCTCGCTGCAGGGCCAGTTGACCCTGGCAGTGGAATCCAGCGCCAAGTACTTCGTGCCGCACCTGTTTGCCGCCTTCAAGCAGCAGCAACCGGACATCAACCTGCACCTGAGCGTGGTCAACCGCGCCCAGGTGATCAAGCGCCTGGCCGATAACCGCGACGACCTGGTGATCATGTCCCTGGTGCCACCGGACATGGCCCTGGAGTTCCTGCCCTTTCTCAACTACCCGATTGTCGCCGTAGCGCCGCCGGGGCATCCGCTGGGCAAGGCCACCTCGCTGAATCTGAGAGACCTCGAACCCTACCCGCTGCTGGTCCGTGAGGCCGGCTCGGGCACGCGCAAGGCCTGCGAGGAGTACTTCCAGCAGAAGCGTGTGCACTTCCCGCAGAAATACGAGATTTCGTCACTAGAGGCGGTGCGTGAAGGGGTGGTGGCCGGCCTCGGCCTGGCCCTGCTGCCACGCCATAGCGTGACCCAGGAACTGGCTAACGGCCGTTTGTTGGAACTGCCAGTCGAGGAATTGCCGCTGTACCGCAGCTGGTGCGTGGTGCACGCCCGCGGCAAACGCCTGTCACCGGTGGCCCAGGCGTTTCTCGACTACATCCGCAGCGAGCGCACCCAAATCAGCGCCCTCGGCCAGACGTTTAGCGGTTATTGCCCAACGGCCCACTGAACAGGCCGTTGAAAAACCACTGATTAGCCGCGTCGATGCAGGGCAGAGACCAACAGGTAGTTGGCGGCGATCAGGTCGGGATAATCGAGGATTTCCAGCTGCAAACGCCGGCGTTCGGAAAACTCTTCAATGGCCCGGCGGTACTGCATGCGCTTGCGATCTTCCTGATCGCGACGCTTGCGGGCAGGGCTGACTGACACGACTTCTTCGGCAATCCGGGACATTTCATCTCTCCCATGGCTGAGGCGGGGAGCACCAGCATCGGCGGGAGAGATGACGATTTAGCGGCAGCGCGGTGAAATTTGGGTGACCCGCCTCAGATTGACAGGTGCCAAGCCAAGGCCACCCAAGAGTCTGGGTCCTCGCCTTGCGTGGTGGTATTCAACAGCAGGCTCAAGCGACTGCCTGAATACGTCAGCGCCCCACCCAGCGAGCCATGCAACCAGGCCCGCTCATCGCCATTCACCGCCACGTCAAAATCGCTGCCAGCAACAACCCCGACAGCGTCTGGCCGGGCATCATTGAAGCGCTGAACGCCTTCCAACCCTGCCAGCAGGCTAAACATTGGCGTCAGTTGGTGCTCGGCATTCAGCCCCAGGCGCCCCTCGCTAACCGCCTGCTCACTCGTCCTGAAGTAGGCTGACTGGCTGCCAGTGTCTTCGCTAAAGCCGGCCACTCGCGCCACGACATAGGACAAATCCAGATATGGACTGAAGTCTGTACCCAACGTGCGCCAGGCATTTTCCCAGTCCAATCGCGTACGCAAAGCCCAGGTATCAACCTGAGTATCACCACGCGAACCTGTCAATGACCCGTCTACATCGGCGTAACCACGCCAACTGCGCGCATCAGCATGGTTGTAGTAAGCCGTAACGGCTGCCCACAGCGACGGGGACAAAGCGGTCAACGGACTGAGCATCTCCACCACCAAGTATTGGCCCGTCTGTTTCTGCTCGCCCGCAAATACCGAGCTCTGTGTGCTCCAGGATT
>NKIE01000433.1:0-403 GCA_002256055.1 Pseudomonas sp. PGPPP3
TTGCACGCGCGAACTCACCACGTCGACGATGTCGGTGCGGTTGAGGAGGTCGTCGATGAACGATTGTGGAATCAGGCCGGCCATAAGGGGTCAGGATACTGCTCGAAGGCGGTGACTGGGCAGGCGGATAAAACAAAAAAACTCCGACCATTCGCGAATTTGCGAAGCGGAGTGGTACTCAGTAAAAAACGCAATGCCCGACCGAGGTCGGGCATTGTGCTGAAGCGCTAGCGGTGCGACGTGTAACTTAGTACATGCGCACGTGACGGCGCTGTTCGCGCTGCACTTTCTTCGCGTGACGCTTAACAGCGGCTGCTGCCTTGCGCTTACGCTCGGAGGTGGGCTTTTCGTAGAACTCGCGGCTACGCACTTCAGCCAGTACACCGGCCTTTTCGCAGGAGCG
>NKIE01000433.1:413-3016 GCA_002256055.1 Pseudomonas sp. PGPPP3
GCTACGCACTTCAGCCAGTACACCGGCCTTTTCGCAGGAGCGCTTGAAGCGACGCAGAGCTACGTCGAAGGGTTCGTTCTCTTTAACTTTGACGGCTGGCATCCAGGGCTTACCTTCACAATGTACCGATGGTGAACGCACTCCTGGCAAATGGCACGGGAGAACGTCGGTTTTTAAGGGTTGCGGATGTTAACCCCTTGGCGCGAGGAATGCAAAGCCTCTGATCGAAAACCGCTGGTCGGTGCCGGGGGTGGGCATTATCATGCGCGCCTTCGATTTTGCCCACCCTTAAAGGCGCAAACCCATGCTAGTGCTGGGATTAGAGACTTCCTGCGACGAAACCGGCGTCGCGTTATACGACAGTGAGCGCGGTCTGCTGGCCGATGCGCTGTTCAGTCAAATTGATTTGCACCGTGCCTACGGTGGCGTGGTGCCGGAGTTGGCCTCGCGCGATCACGTCAAGCGCATGCTGCCGCTGATCCGCCAGGTGCTGGAGGAGGCCGGTCGTACGGCTCAGGACATTGACGCCATTGCCTATACCGCGGGCCCTGGCCTGGTCGGTGCCTTGCTGGTGGGGGCTTCGTGCGCCCAGGCGCTGGCGTTTGCCTGGGAGATTCCAGCGCTGGGCGTGCACCACATGGAAGGCCATTTGCTCGCGCCGATGCTGGAAGAGCAGCCGCCGCAGTTTCCGTTCGTCGCTTTGTTGGTGTCGGGCGGCCATACCCAGTTGGTGCGCGTGGATGGCATCGGCCGTTATGCGTTGCTCGGTGAGTCGCTGGACGATGCCGCTGGCGAGGCCTTCGACAAGACCGCCAAGATGCTCGGGCTGGTCTATCCGGGCGGTCCGGAGATTGCGCGCCTGGCTGAACGCGGCGTGCCTGGGCGGTTTGTTTTCCCGCGGCCGATGACCGATCGGCCGGGGCTGGACTTCAGTTTCAGCGGCTTGAAGACTTTTGCCCTGAACACCTGGCAGCAACAGCGCACGGGTGGCGAGGCTGACGAGCAGGTTCGTTGCGATATCGCCCTGGCGTTTCAGCAGGCGGTGGTGGAAACCCTGACCATCAAATGCAAGCGCGCGCTGAAGCACACACATTTGAAAAGTCTGGTTATCGCCGGCGGCGTGAGTGCCAATCAGGCATTGCGCAGTGGTCTGGAGAAGATGCTCAAGGAGCTCGGTGGTCAGGTCTTCTACGCGCGGCCACGGTTCTGTACCGATAACGGTGCGATGATCGCGTATGCGGGCTGTCAGCGCCTGCTGGCGGGGCAGCAGGACGGTCCGGCGATTGGTGTGCAGGCACGGTGGCCGATGGAGCAATTGTTGCCGTTATGAGGCGGCTGCAGGTTGGGCGCTCAAAAATGCCGTTCGCGCCCGGCGAACAGGTCGCGTAAATTGCCGCGGTGGCGCCAGACAATCAGGCCGCACAGCGCGCTCATGGGCAGCAGGGCGCCGGGTTGTTGCCAGGCTAGCAAGGGCAGTGTCAGCGGTGTGGCGATCAGCGCAGCGAGGGAGCTGATGCGGGTCAGCTGAAAGCTCAGCAGCCAGGCGCCTACCGCCAGTAAAGCCGCGGGTGGATAGAGGCCCAGGAGCATGCCGGCGGCGGTGGCCACGCCCTTGCCGCCGCGGAAGCGAAAAAACACCGGGTAGAGGTGGCCAATGACGGCCGCCAGACCGATCCAGGCTTGTTGCTGGATGCTGAAGTGCCAGGCCGCCGCCACCAGTACCGGCAGCAGGCCTTTGCTCAAATCACCGAGCAGGGTGAGGATGGCCAGTTTTTTGCCTGCCAGGCGGAGCATGTTGCTGGCGCCGGGGTTGCCCGAGCCGCCGTCACGGGGGTCGGGGCCGCCCGCCAGGCGACTGAGCAGGATGGCGAACGACAGGGAGCCGAGTAGGTAGGCGAGGAGCGCCAAGAGCCAAAACATGGTTTCCATTCCGGGGCGGGTAAGCCCCGATTCTAACGGCGCATGGCGCCCTTGTCGTGCCGGAGCAGCGTACGTGGATAGAGTGTTTATCGAAGGGCTGGAGGTCGATACGGTGATCGGCGCCTACGACTGGGAGCGCGAGATTCGCCAGTGTCTGCGCCTGGACTTGAGCTTCGCTTGGGACAACCGCAAGCCGGCGGCCAACGATGACCTGAGCCTGGCGTTGGATTACGCCACGGTCTCGGCGCGTATCCAGGCTTTTGCCCAAGACGCGCAATTTATCCTGGTGGAAACCTTCGCCGAACGCCTGGCGGCGCTGCTGATGGACGAATTTCAGATTCCCTGGCTGCGCCTCAAACTGACTAAGCCCGGCGCCGTGCCAGCTGCCAGTGGTGTCGGCGTGGAGATCGAGCGCGGATGCCTGTGATACGGATTTTTCTTGGCCTCGGTAGCAATATCGAGCGCGAACGGCACCTGCGCGCCGGGCTTGATGCCTTGGCGGGCTTTGTCGACGCGCTGCAGTGCTCACCGGTGTTCGAGAGTGCACCGGTAGGTATCAACAGCGGTCCATTTTTCAACCTGGTGGTGTCGGGCGAGACCGATTTGCCGCTGGCCGAGCTGGATCGGCGGCTGAAGCTGATTGAGGCCGACAATGGCCGTTATGCTCCCGGTCGCAAGGGCTT
>NKIE01000434.1 GCA_002256055.1 Pseudomonas sp. PGPPP3
CGAATCCTTGCCCACCGGAATGGTGATACCAAGGGCCGGGCACAGTTCCATGCCGACGGCTTTTACGGTGTCGTACAAACGGGCGTCTTCACCTGGATGACCAGCAGCAGCCATCCAGTTGGCCGACAGTTTGATGTCGGAAATTTTCTCGATGCGCGAGGCGGCGATGTTGGTCAGCGTCTCGCCAATCGCCATGCGCCCGGACGCAGCAGCGTCAAGCAGAGCCAGCGGCGTGCGCTCGCCCATGGCCATGGCTTCGCCGCTATTCACGTCGAAGCTGGTGTTGGTCACAGCCACATCGGCAACCGGCACCTGCCATGGGCCGACCATCTGATCACGGGCCACCAGGCCGGTGATGCTGCGGTCGCCGATGGTGATCAGGAAGCTCTTGCTGGCCACGGCCGGGTGGTGCAGAACGCGGCTGACCGCTTCTTCCAGGTCGACGCTGGCGGCGTCGAAATCGTCGCCCAGTTCGGCCTCACGGGTGACCGAGCGGTGCATGCGCGGCGGCTTGCCAAGCAGCACTTCCAGCGGCATATCCACCGGGGTGTTGGCGAAATGACTGTCGGTCACGGTCAGTTGCGGCTCTTCGGTGGCTTCACCGACCACGGCGAACGGGCAGCGCTCGCGCTCGCAGATGGCTTTGAAGCGCTCGAAATCGACGGTGCTAACGGCCAGGACGTAACGCTCCTGGGACTCGTTGCTCCAGATCTCGTGCGGCGCCATGCCCGGCTCGTCATTAGGCACGTTGCGCAGCTCGAAGCGGCCACCGCGACCACCATCGTTGACCAGTTCCGGGAAGGCATTGGAGATACCACCGGCGCCGACGTCATGGATAAAGGCGATGGGGTTGGCGTCGCCCAATTGCCAGCAGCGGTCGATGACCTCCTGGCAGCGGCGTTCCATTTCCGGGTTCTCGCGCTGCACCGAGGCGAAATCCAGGTCAGCCGAGCTGGCGCCGGTGGCGACCGAAGAGGCGGCACCGCCGCCTAGGCCGATCAGCATGGCCGGGCCGCCGAGTACGATGAGCTTGGCGCCGACAGTGATCTCGGCCTTCTGCACGTGGTTTTCACGGATGTTACCCATACCACCGGCCAGCATGATCGGCTTGTGATAGCCGCGCACTTCATCACCATGCGGTGTGCTGATCGACTGCTCAAAGGTACGGAAATAGCCGGTCAGCGCCGGACGGCCGAATTCGTTGTTGAACGCCGCGCCGCCCAGCGGACCTTCGATCATGATGTCCAGCGGCGTGACGATGCGCTCGGGCTTGCCGTACGGCACTTCCCAAGGCTGTTCGAAACCGGGAATGTTCAGGTTGGAGACGGTGAAACCGGTCAGACCCGCTTTCGGCTTGGCGCCGCGACCGGTGGCGCCTTCGTCGCGAATCTCGCCGCCGGAGCCAGTGGACGCACCGGAGAACGGCGAAATAGCGGTCGGGTGGTTGTGGGTTTCCACCTTCATCAGAATATGCACCGGCTCCTGCACCGCGCCGTACTGGCGGGTTTGCGGGTTCGGGAAGAAACGCCCGGCGGTGTGGCCGACGATGACCGAGGCGTTGTCCTTGTAGGCGGACAGCACGTTCTCGCTGTGCATTTGGTAGGTGTTCTTGATCATGCCGAACAGGCTTTTTTCCTGGTTCTGGCCGTCGATGTCCCAGCTGGCGTTGAAGATTTTGTGCCGGCAGTGCTCGGAGTTTGCCTGGGCAAACATCATCAGTTCGATGTCGTGGGGGTTGCGCCCCAGGTCATTGAAGCTCTTCACCAGGTAGTCGATTTCGTCTTCGGCCAGGGCCAGGCCCAACTGGGCGTTGGCCTGCTCCAGCGCCGCACGACCACCACCGAGTACGTCCACGGCGGTCAGCGGTTTGGGTTCGGCATGGCTGAACAAGCCACTGGCCTGCTCCAGCTTGGCCAGCACCAACTGGGTCATGCGGTCGTGCAGCACGGCCGAAACCTCGGCAGCCTGATCGTCGCTCAGCTCGCCCGCCACGTAGTAGGCGATGCCACGCTCCAGGCGCTGGATCTTGGCCAAGCCACAGTTATTGGCGATATCGGTGGCCTTGCTCGACCACGGCGAGATGGTGCCGAAACGCGGCACCACGAGGAACAGGCGGCCAGTGGGCTCTTGTACCGGCACGCTTGGACCGTACTTGAGCAGGCGCGCGAGCACCGTCTCCTCTTCGCCGGTCAACACGCCAGTAACCTCGGCAAAATGGGCGAACTCGGCATACAACCCGCTAACAGCGGGGACCTTTTCGGTCAGTTGCGCAAGTAATTTGCCGTGGCGGAAGGCAGAAAGGGCAGGAGCGCCGCGCAGGATCAACATCTTCGGGACAGCCTCGGGAAGGGGGATGCTTTGAGGCCGTGCATTCTAGCCTAAACAGGCTGGCAGGGCACCCGCCAGAAGCTGACCGGCCAACCACTGCTAGCTAACAGAGATGCTGGCCGCTGTCGAGATATGGCGACCCCGGTGCTTTGCGTATACTGCGCCGATGTCTGTCCAATCGATGTTCCGTCTGCGCTGCGGCCAATGGCTGCTAGCGACCGGGCTTCTCTTGCTGCTCAGTGGTTGTGGTGATGCCGACGTGCAACCCACCGCCCTTGAGCGGGTAAAGGAAGACGGCGTGCTGCGCGTGATTACGCGCAACAGCCCGGCTACCTATTTCCAGGACCGCAACGGCGAGACCGGTTTCGAGTACGAATTGGTCACGCGCTTCGCCGAAGACCTGGGTGTTGAGCTGCAGATCGAAACCGCCGAGAACCTCGACGACCTGTTCCGCCGCCTCAACAGCCCCAACGGCCCACAACTCAGCGCCGCCGGTCTGGTGGCCAGCAGCGGCCGGCAAAGCCAGGCGCTGTTCTCCCATGCGTATCTAGAAGTCACGCCGCAGGTCATCTACCGCAACGGCACGCCACGACCGAGCAACACCCGCGATCTACCGGGCAAACATATCGTTGTGCTCAAGGGCAGCAGCCATGCCGAGCAGCTTGCCGCCTTGCAGTAGC
>NKIE01000435.1 GCA_002256055.1 Pseudomonas sp. PGPPP3
TAGGAGGCAAAAGCGATCACCTCCATCAGGATTGCCAAGCCTTCCTGAGTCACCGTCGACGAGGGCGGGCCCTTGGCCAGAAAGGTGCAGAACGGCTGATTCAGACCATTCAGGGTGGTACCCACATGCACCAGCCCTTCATGCACTTCCAGGGCGCGCACATCGCGCTCATTAAACATGGCATCGGCGCGGATCTTGATGTAATCGGCGCCTGCGGCGGCATCGGCAACAATGCCATCGGAAACAAACACCCGCACCGTATTGTCGCCATCACCAAATACACCACTGAGGCGCTGCTGCAGCATGGCCACGGCATCTTCGGCGGTGAGGGTTTTGGCCTCATCCTTCAAATCGCCACGACCGGCAATATTGTTGAGGTAATCGGAGAGCATCAGGCCCAGGTCCGCCAGGGTCGGATCACCGGCATGAAACGCATCGGAGGCCGCGCCGTAAAGCTCCTGGGAGATCAGACCGAAATCCGAGGTACCGCGCGCTTCAAGCATGCGGATGACCATCCGGTACTCTTTGCACATGCGCCGCATGATCTGCCCGACCGGGTTGAACTGGCCAAGCTGGCGGGTGATGTCGCGCTCAATGTTCTGGAATTCGAGCTTCTTGGCGTCCGCGTCAAAGGCCAGCGGCCGGCCTTCGTAATAGGCGCGATCAACCCGAGGCAGATGCTTGCCCTTATCTTTAAGGAAAGCCTTGCGCACGCCGTCGTCCCACTTGATCGCATCCAGCACACGGATCGGCGTCTGGGCCTCGACAATACGATCCGAGAGGCTGCGAATGGTCTGTTGGTAATTGTCGGCTACCGTGCGTTTGGTCATCCGTGTCTCACTGTTCTACGCGCTGATAACGGGCGCTTTCGGTAAATACATCGGCATTGGCCGGGTCGTTCAGGTAGGCAAAAACCTGACTTAGCGGACTGCTGATCAAGGCGCTGTCGCTACCCTGGGTCTGCACCACTTCGCCCTGCAAGGTGCCAGCCTGCAATTCGTGCAGAAAGGCCTCAGCGTCGAGGTTGTAGAGCACCAGTTCGTTGCGCTTGCTCAGCTCGAAACCGGCGATCGCGTAATGTTCGCCAAACCGCTTGGGCATAGCAATGGAGGCGTACCAGCGCTGGCCTTTGCGGGCCACGGTAAAGGGATAGTTCTCGACCCCATCCGCCTGGCCGAGCACACGAATTTGGGCGTTATAGCGGTTATCCGCGCTGCGAGTGATGTCCAGCAGCAACTGCTCACCCCACTCGTTCTGGCGCATCCAGCTGCCCAGCAATTGGGTGGGCGCGGCCTCCACGGGTGGGATCGACTCTTTGAACACCACCAGACAACCGTTCAGGGCCAAACAGGCCACCGCCACCATCGCTACACGCCAGACGTTCATTTCGCTCTCCTTGTATGGCGCTGTCGCGCGCAAAAACGCGAATTACAACGCAGTCATGTTAAAGCCCCATGACCAAACGCAAGTAACGCCGCAAAATGCTGCGCATTTCTTCCAAATCGAGATTATCCACACCATCCAGCAGGCCTTGATACTCCATCTGCAGAATCATGCCCGTCAATACCTTGGCATCTTCGTCCGGCTGCGGCGACCCCAGCACCCGAAAGAACTTGTCGACGCCCTGCACCAGGATCTTGCGATGCGCCGCCGCCAGCTCCAGCAGCCCCGGATTGAGCAACGCTTCCAGGCGGAACGCCTGTTCGGCCAACAACCGTTCGCGGTTTTCCGTGAGCTGGGCCCGCACATACACAATGGCCAGTTCGACCACCTGCTCGAGCAGCTTCAGACGCGTTTCCGCGTCCTGCTTGAGACCCGCAGCGAGTTGCTGAAGCTGCTCATCAGCACCGGCCCAAAAGGCTGACATAGCCTCGGCGCTGCGCTCGACAAACAGGGCAAAGGTGTCGGTGATCAGGTCGTTGATGTCTTTGAAATAGTAGGTGGTCGCCGACAATGGCACTTCGGCCTCAGCGGCTACAGCGCGATGGCGCACCGCGCGCACGCCGTCGCGCACGATGATGCGCAGCGCCGCCTCGAGAATCGCCTGACGGCGCTGTTCGCTGCCCTGACGACTGGCCTTGCGCCCTTGATACTGGACACTTTCGGCCACCTCGGTGGCCACTTGCGCGGCACTCGGCCGGGAAACTTTCTGATTCAAAGCACGTATTCCTTTTGACTCAACTCATCCATGTCAGCGTTGCGTTCCCTGTTTCGCGAGTAACTGTACTGCAGACAGCAAAAAGCCGCCCGAAGGCGGCTCTTGTGACTGCACTCAGGCCTGTGGGCGCATATGCGGGAAGAGGATCACATCGCGGATCGACGGCGAGTTGGTGAGCAACATCACCAAACGGTCGATACCGATGCCTTCACCGGCGGTCGGCGGCATGCCGTACTCCAGGGCACGAACAAAGTCGGCATCGAAGTGCATGGCTTCATCGTCACCGGCGTCCTTGTCGGCCACCTGGGCGTGGAAACGCTCAGCCTGGTCTTCCGCGTCGTTCAACTCGGAGTAGGCGTTGGCGATTTCACGGCCACCGATAAACAGCTCGAAACGGTCGGTCACGCTCGGATCATCGTCATTGCGACGAGCCAGCGGCGACACTTCGAATGGGTACTGAGTAATGAAGTGCGGCTGCTCCAGCTTGTGCTCGACCAGCTCTTCGAAAATCATCACCTGCAATTTGCCCAGACCTTCGAAGCCGAGAACCTTGGCGCCGGCCTTCTTGGCGATGGCGCGGGCCTTGTCGATATCGGTCAGGTCGTCAGCCGTCAGCTCAGGGTTGTACTTGAGGATCGAGTCGAACACCGACAGACGCACGAACGGCTCGCCGAAGTGGAACACCTTGTCGCCGTAGGGCACGTCGGTGCTGCCGAGCACCAGCTGCGCCAGCTCACGGAACAGCTCTTCGGTGAGGTCCATGTTGTCTTCGTAGTCGGCGTACGCCTGGTAGAACTCCAACATGGTGAACTCAGGGTTGTGCCGGGTCGACACGCC
>NKIE01000436.1 GCA_002256055.1 Pseudomonas sp. PGPPP3
CCGCCGGCATCGTGGTGAAGCCGATCTGGGTGTTGATGATGAGGTGGATCGTGCCGCCGGTGCGGTAGCCCGGAAGCTGGGAAAGATTGAGCACCTCCGCGACGGAACCCTGTCCGGCGAAGGCGGCATCGCCGTGGAGGAGGACGGGCAAGACGCGCTTGCGATCAGTAGCAGCGCCGTCGTCGCCGAGGATGCGCTGGCGGGCGCGGGCCTTGCCTTCGACGACCGGGTTGACGGCCTCAAGGTGGGATGGGTTCGCCGCCAGACTGACTCGGACCTTGCCATCCGGAACTTCGCGGATGCTTTCGTAGCCGAGGTGATACTTCACGTCGCCATCGCCCGCGACGAGGTCGGGGACGTAGTTCGGCGTGAACTCATAGAGGATCGTGGCGAGCGTCTTGCGGACGAAGTTCGCCAGCACGTTGAGACGGCCGCGGTGGGACATGCCCATTTCAATTTCGAGCACGCCGAGCGAGGGCGACTTTTCGAGGATCGCATTGAGCACGATCATCGCGCCCTCACCGCCTTCGAGCGAGAAGCGCTTCTCTCCGAGGAACTTCTTGCCGAGGAAGCTTTCAAAAGCCTCCGCCTCCAGCAGCCACTTCAGCGAGTGGATCTGGCGCTCGGCCGGGTCAGCCTCGCGGCGGGAGTGGGCCTCGATCCGCTCACGCACCCAGTGGCGGACGGTCGTATTGTGGATGTGCATGAACTCGAAGCCGATCAGGCCCGAGTAGATGGATTCCAGCGCCGCAATCGTGTCGCGCAGCTTCATGCGCTCGCCGTGGAGCAGGAAAGGATTCGCGACTTCGCGTTCGAGATCGGCCTCGGTCAGGCCGAACTGCTCGAGACGCAGACGCGGGTTGCGCTCCGGTTCGTCTTCCAGCGGATTGATGCGGGCCTGCGTGTGGCCCAGCGTGCGATAGTTGTAAATCAGGCTGACGACTTTTCCGTAAAGCGCCAGATCGGTCGTGGGTTCTGCCGTTGCGCCTGAAACAGGGGCGGGCGTGGCCACAGCAGCAGCGGTTCCAGCCTGACGCACCTGCGCGGCTCCTAGTTCAAATCCCTCGAAAAATGCCGACCACGTCGGTTCCACCGAACGGGGGTCCTGGGTCCACTGGGCATACTGTTCTTCGAGCAAATCCGCGTTTAGGCGGGCGGAAACCGATGAGTATACGGGCCGCAGACACGCAGCGGCAAAGCATCACGCCTGTGATGGAGAGTGCGGTGCTGATAGAATCGCCGCCGGTTAAATGAGGGCTTGTTGATGCACGATCCGCACAGTGGGCGCATGAGTGCTGGCGAAACGCGCGCCGCCGGCGGGCTGGCGTTGGTCTTTGCCTTTCGCATGCTGGGCATGTTCATGGTCCTGCCCGTGCTGGCGACCTATGGCATGGACCTGCAAGGCGCCACGCCAGCACTGATTGGCCTGGCCATTGGTGCCTATGGTCTGACTCAGGCGGTACTGCAGATTCCGTTCGGCATGCTTTCCGACCGCATCGGCCGCTTGCCGGTGATTTATGTCGGCTTGCTGATTTTTGCTGCTGGCGCGGTACTCGCCGCTTCGGCTGACTCCATTTGGGGCGTGATTGCCGGTCGCGTGCTGCAGGGCGCCGGGGCCATCTCGGCAGCCGTGATGGCGCTGCTATCGGACCTGACCCGTGAGCAGCATCGCACCAAGGCCATGGCTATGATCGGCATGAGCATTGGTTTGTCGTTTGCCGTGGCGATGGTGGTCGGCCCGCTGCTGACCCGCGCCTATGGTTTGTCCGGACTGTTTCTCGCCACGGCCGCCATGGCCATCGTTGGGCTGCTGATTGTTGCCTTGGTGGTGCCGCGCGCCAGTACGCAGTTGCAGCACCGTGAGTCGGGTGTGGCCAAGCAAGCCCTGAGCGCGACCCTGCGTCATCCCGATCTGTTGCGTTTGGATCTCGGTATTTTCGTTCTACACGCGATCCTGATGGCCAGCTTCGTTGCTTTGCCGCTGGCGCTGGTGGCTAATGGCGGCTTGCCCAAGGAAGAGCATTGGTGGGTCTACCTGACGGCCCTGCTGGTGGGCTTCTTTGCCATGATTCCGTTCATCATCTATGGCGAGAAGCAGCGGCAGATGAAGCGCGTGCTGCTAGGCGCGGTCAGCGTGTTGCTGTTGTGTGAGCTGTTCTTCTGGGCCTTCGGTGACAGCTTGCGCGCGCTGGTGCTGGGCACTATCGCGTTTTTCACCGCCTTCAACTTGCTGGAGGCCTCCTTGCCTTCGCTGATCAGCAAGGTGGCACCGGCTGGCGGCAAAGGCACGGCGATGGGTGTGTACTCCACCAGTCAGTTTCTCGGCGCCGCCGTTGGCGGTATTTTCGGCGGCTGGTTGTTCCAAGTTGGCGGGTTGAGTTGGGTGTTTGTCGGCTGTGCGGCGCTCTGTGCACTGTGGCTGGGGTTTGCTGTTACTATGCGCGAACCGCCGTATGTGACCAGTCTGCGCTTGCCGTTGACGCCTGCTGTGGCGGGCGATAGCGGGCTGGTCGAACGTCTTAAGGCGCTGTCGGGTGTGACCGACGCCGTCATGGTGGCCGATGAATCGGCCGTCTATATCAAAGTAGATACTGAACTATTGGACCGTGCGTCCCTTGAGCGCCTCATCGAGCAGGCGCCGGAACGCGCGGCAGCCTAGGAGAGCGATATGGCCCGTGGGGTTAACAAAGTCATTTTGGTCGGAACCTGTGGTCAGGATCCGGAAGTTCGTTACATGCCCAACGGCAATGCGGTCACCAACCTGAGCCTGGCTACCAGCGAGCAGTGGACTGACAAGCAAACCGGGCAGAAGGTTGAGAAGACCGAATGGCATCGTGTGGCCATGTTCGGCAAGGTCGCCGAGATCGCCGGCGAGTACCTGCGCAAAGGTTCGCAGGTGTACATTGAAGGCAAGCTGCAGACCCGCGAGTGGGAAAAAGACGGTATCAAGCGTTACACCACGGAAATCGTCGTCGACATGCAGGGC
>NKIE01000437.1 GCA_002256055.1 Pseudomonas sp. PGPPP3
TTTAATAGATGCCTGGCTTGCGGTCTTGTACATCAACTTCGAGTACATCAACTCGGAAGTGAACCCGGCCCTGGCCAACATTGTTAGCCCTAGCGAAGTGATTGTGGTCTCGACCTTCCATATTGAGTTGGACGGTGGTGGCGGCGATCTGCATATCACCATGCCTTATTCGATGATCGAGCCGATTCGCGACATGCTCGACGCTGGTTTCCAATCTGATGTCGACGATCAGGACGAGCGCTGGATCAAGGCTCTGCGCGAGGACATCTTGGATGTCAGTGTGCCCTTGGGCGCCACCGTGGCCAGCCGCCAGTTGCGTTTGCGCGACATCCTGCACATGCAGCCCGGTGATGTGATTCCGGTGGACCTGCCCGATCAGGTGGTGATGCGTGCCAATGGTGTGCCGGCATTCAGCGTCAAGCTCGGTGCGCATAAAGGCAAGCTGGCCTTCCAGGTGCTGGACCCGATCGAACGCGTTCGCTAATACGCATTTTTAAACTATTGCTACAGAGCCCGCCGAGGACAACCGATGGCAGACGAAGAAGAAGGCACCTCCCCCGAGGAGCAGGCACTGGCCGATGAATGGGCTGCGGCACTCTCGGAGGCCGGTGATGCCAGCCAGGACGATATCGACGCGATGATGGCGCAAAGCGCTCCTGCTGAACCGGCCGCACCGCGGGCGATGATGCAGGAGTTCGACGGTGTGCCGCGTTCCACCGGGCCGGTGAGTCTGGATGGGCCAAACCTGGACGTGATTCTCGATATTCCCGTGTCGATCTCCATGGAAGTGGGCAATACCGACATCACCATCCGTAACCTGTTGCAGCTCAACCAGGGCTCGGTGATCGAGCTGGATCGCCTGGCGGGTGAACCGCTGGACGTGCTGGTCAACGGCACCCTGATCGCCCATGGCGAGGTGGTGGTGGTGAACGAAAAGTTCGGCATTCGTCTGACGGATGTGATCAGTCCCAGCGAACGCATCAAGAAGTTGCGCTGAATTCATGCGCCGACTCCTTGGGGTTTTCTTGGCGTTGCCGCTAACGGCCATGGCGGCCGAACCGGCGACCACAGCCGTTACGCCGGTGCTGGCCAGCAGTGGCAACCTGAGCGCGCAACTGGGGCAGATGTTGCTGGGCCTGTTGCTGGTGATCGGCTTGATTTTCGTACTCGCCTGGTTGCTGCGCCGCGTGCAGCAGATCGGCCCGCGCGGCAATCAGGTGATCAAGTTGCTTGCTAGTCAGGCTCTGGGGCCGCGCGAGCGTCTGGTGCTGGTGCAGGTGGGTAACGAACAGGTGTTGCTGGGCTTGAGTGCCGGGCGCATTACCCCATTGCACACATTGAAAGAGCCAGTGCACCTGGCGGACGGCGAGCCTGCCACGCCGGAATTTGCGCAACGCCTGATGGAGTTGCTGGGCAAGGATCAGAAGGACAAACCCTGATGGGCGCGTTGCGTATAGTGTTCGCCGTATTACTGGCGCTGGTGGCACCTCTGGCGCTGGGTGCGGATGATCCGCTGAAGATCTCGGCCATTACCCTGGCCACTAACGCGGCCGGGCAGCAGGAGTATTCGGTCAGCCTGCAGATTCTGCTGATCATGACGGCGCTGAGTTTTATTCCAGCGTTCGTCATGCTGATGACCAGCTTTACCCGGATCATCATCGTCTTTTCCATTTTGCGTCAGGCCTTGGGCCTGCAGCAGACGCCGTCCAACCAGATCCTTATCGGTCTGGCGATGTTCCTCACGCTGTTCATCATGGCGCCGGTCTTCGATCAGATAAACCGCGAGGCGTTGCAGCCCTACCTGAACGATCAGCTGCCGGCCCAGGAGGCGATTCTCAAAGCCGAAGTGCCGTTGAAGAGCTTTATGCTGGCGCAGACGCGGGCGTCCGACCTTGAGCTATTTATGCGCCTGTCCAAGCGCACCGATATCGCGTCGCCTGATCAGGCACCGCTGACCATTCTGGTCCCGGCGTTCGTCACCTCCGAGCTGAAAACCGCGTTCCAGATTGGTTTCATGATCTTTATTCCGTTCCTGATTATCGACATGGTGGTGGCCAGTATCCTCATGGCCATGGGCATGATGATGCTCTCGCCGCTGATCATTTCCCTGCCGTTCAAGATCATGCTGTTTGTCCTGATTGACGGCTGGGCCCTGGTGATCGGCACCCTGGCCGGCAGCTTCGGCACTTTATAGAGCGACGCTGATGACTCCTGAAGTGGCGGTAGACCTGATTCGTGATGCGCTCTGGCTGACCGCGGTGATTGTGGGCCTGGTGGTGTTGCCCAGCCTGGTGGTGGGGCTCATCGTGGCCATGTTTCAGGCCGCCACCCAGATCAACGACCAGACCCTGAGCTTTGTGCCGCGCTTGCTGGTGATGCTGCTGACGTTGATCTGGGCTGGGCCCTGGTTGGTGCGTGAGTTGATGGAGTACACCCAGAACCTGATTCAGAACATCCCCTTGTTGATCGGCTAGCCGGTGCTCGTCTGATGCTAGAGCTGAGCAATGAGCAGATTGGCGCCTGGGTCGGTAGCTTTCTGTTGCCGCTGTTTCGCATCGCGTCTCTGTTGATGGTGATGCCGATTATCGGCACCCAACTGGTGCCGGTGCGGGTGCGTCTGTACCTGGCCATGGCCATCGCTCTGGTGTTGGTTCCGACCTTACCGCCGATGCCGGTAATCGATGCCCTGACGGTGCGCTCGCTCATGCTGATCGCTCAGGAGGTGCTGATCGGGGTGATGCTCGGTTTTACCTTGCAACTGTTCTTTCATTTGTTCTCGGTGGCGGGGCAGATAATTGCCGTGCAGATGGGCTTGGGCTTTGCTTCGATGATTGATCCGACCAACGGCGTTTCCGTGCCGGTGCTGGCGCAGATGCTACTGATGCTGGTGACTCTGCTGTTTCTCGCCATGAACGGCCATCTGGTGGTTTTCGAGGTGTTGGCCGAGAGCTTTATTACCCTGCCAGTCGGCACTGGTCTGTC
>NKIE01000438.1 GCA_002256055.1 Pseudomonas sp. PGPPP3
TCAGCAGCCAGTAACGGGACGGCGGCCAGATTGGCGTTGGCAAAGAAGAAGCTACCGGTGAGCTCGGCCATCGACTCGGGACGGGTAATAAACTCGACAAAGGCTTTGGCTTCGGACGGGTGCGGGGCGTCCACGGGAATGGCCAAGGTATCGACCCAGGTCAAAGTGCCCTCCTCGGGGCTGGCGTACTCGATGGTGATGGCTTTTTGTGCCGCGGCGGCCAGGCTTTGGGCCAACACCGCATCACCGCTGTAGGTCAGCGCCAGGCAGAGTTCACCATTGGCCAAATCACTGCTTTGGGTGCCGGTAGCGATGCTCCGAATTGACGGCCGCACGGCGCTGAGAAGCGCCTGCACAGCGCGTAGATCGGCGGGCTGCTTACTGGTAGTGGGTTTACCCAGGTAGTGCAGGGCAATGCTGATCACCTCCTGCGGCGCGTCGATAATCGAAATGCCGCAGTCTTTGAGCAGGCTTGCGTACTCAGGCTTGAACAGCAGGTCCAGGCTGTTTAGCGGGGGATTGGGGATACGCTTTTCGATCTCAGTGCGATTGAAAGCCAGCCCGGTGGTGCCCCAGGTGTAAGGCACCGCGAAATAATTGCCGGGGTCGACAGCCCTCAGCTGGCCGAGCAGCTGCGGGTCCAGCTCACCCACCGTAGACATTTGCTGCATCCCGGTTGGCTGCAAGGCCTTGGCCTGAATAAGCCGATCCAACATGGCAATGCTCGGGAAGACCACATCGTAGCCACTGCCCCCCGTGAGCATCTTGGTTTCCAGAACGTCGGCACTGTCAAAAGTGTCGTACTGGACCTTGATCCCTGTTGCGGCCTCGAACTTCTTCAGCGTCTCCGGGGCAACGTACTCGGCCCAAGCGTAGATATTGACGACGCGCTCGGCCGCCAACACCGGCGCCGTTAACGTAGCCAGAACCAACATCAGCACCGTACGCATGCTGCCCATCCGCGCACCGAAGTGGCACCAAGAGTGTTTGTTCGTAGACGGGGGATGGCCGATGTATGAGCGCGCGGTTTGCATTGGATCGCCTGTTTAATTGTTGTCTTGGGCTTAACGTGCGCAAATTGTTGAGGTTGCCGCAAACCGAATCAATCTATATAAATTGACAAAAATATAAGCAGAAAAACTAAACGGTTAATCACAATGTCCATGCCTCCACTACACGCCTTTCGCGTATTTGAATGCGTTGCCCGACTTGGCCACGTCGGCGCCGCCGCGGCTGAACTGCATGTCACCGCCGGGGCTGTCAGCCAGCAAATACGGGCATTGCAGGCCTCGCTGGGCATCGACCTGTTTTACAAGCAGGGCCGTCGCTTGCTGCTCACCGAACGCGGCTTGACCCTGCAACGCTCTGTCGCGCGCGGCATTGGCGAGATCAGTGAAGGTGTGCGGCAGATTGCCGATGCGCAGTTCGAAAAGACCGCCGCGAAAGTGCTGACCATTTCCACCGAGCCAGTTTTTGGCGCCTCCTGGCTGATGCCAAAGCTCTTCGCCTTTCGCGCCGAACACCCAAACATTCAACTGCGCGTGATTACTGCCGACGACATTAGTGAAGTGGACTGGCGCCGGGCCGATATCGCCGTGCTTTACGACGCGCCCACCTGGGAGGGCTTCTGGTGGCGGCCGCTGCAAAGCCTGCACATGTTCCCCGTCTGCTGCCCGCAATTGCTGCGAGGCCCACACGCGTTGAGGCAGCCATCAGACCTGATTCACCATCGCCTCCTGCATGAAGATGACGGTGCGCAATGGCGGCGCTGGCTACTTGAAGCCCGCCTGCCCTACCCCGGCGATGCCGATGTTCATCTCGAAGACCTGGGCATTGCCCTACAAGCCGCAAGAGATGGCTATGGGGTGGCGCTAAGCGATGAGATCAACTCATCGCGCGACTTGGACGAAGGCCGCCTGGTGCAGCCTTTTACACTGAAAGTACCCACCGGCATGGACTACTTCTGCATCTGCAACGAAGAAAGTCGTGGCGTACCCGAGATCGCTCTGCTGATCGATTGGCTTATTGCCCAGGCCAACGCCGGTAGCTTTTAAACAGCACATAGCACAGTGACTTAATCGAGCATCGACAGCGTTAGCGCTGAGTGGTCGAGATGGAAGCCATATAAGACACAACAAAAATGCAGTGCCTAACGCCCGAGTTCAGCCGCGCCCATAAGGCGGTGCAGAAGCGATGCGGTGAGTGGGCGTCTGCTGCAACGCCGAGTTAGGCGGCTGACAGGTGCTACACCGGTTGAGTTGCGCATTGCGTCGCCCTTGGTTTGCGAGCTCTTGCATATTTAGCCTTGACTTGCTGACGCTGCAAGCTTTAGGCCCAATGCGCCCATGATGGCACCAGCTGACCTGTCTACCCACTTCTTGTAGCGAAGATATGTGCCTCTTGGAGCCTCGGATGACAAGGCGCCTGCCACCACTGCATACCATCCGGCCTCAATGGCAAAAACGAGAGTGATGACCGCGAGGCTGAACTGAATGCTCGGTGAGGTGGGCAAGAATGCCGCGAATACGCTGGCATAGACGATGGCAGTTTTGGGATTGCTGATTTGCGTTGCAAACCCAAGAAGCAAGTAGCCTCGGCTGGGTGTTGAGCGTTCCGATGTTTCCTCGGTTGCGGCCTCAAGTGGTTGCCTCGCTCCTTGCCAAATGCGAAAACCAAGGTAAACGAGATAAAGGCCGCCAACGAGCTTCAGCGCGACATAGAGCGCTGGAACCGCCAAGAAGACAACGGTCAAACCGAGCAGGGACGCAACAGCAAATAACAAGGCGCCAATGCCCATGCCAAGAGCTGCGTTCAAGCCGTTGGCGCGACCGGCTGATGCTGCGGTTCTTGCGACCATGATGAAACTCGGACCTGGGCTTGCAGCACCAATGCAGAGTGCTGCTCCGATACCAAGTAATGATGTGACTTCGTTCATGGCGCCTCCAGAGTTGATGAGTGGGATATTGGGAGCG
>NKIE01000439.1 GCA_002256055.1 Pseudomonas sp. PGPPP3
CTCGGCCACCCAGTACGCCCTACTCAGCTCAATCATGATGCTGCTGCCGCGCCTGATCGGCGGCTACTCAGGCACCCTGGTGGAGAACCTCGGCTATGCCCAGTTCTTCCTGTTCACCGCCATCCTCGGCATCCCCACCCTGCTGCTGATTCTGCTGCAGTGGCGCAAGCAGAACCGCCTGGAGCAAGCTAACGAATAGCAGGCCATTGAAAAACGTTGGCGAGGCAGCCAGTGCAAGGCGCTACGTTAGTAACAGCCTACGGCTGGTCAAAGCAGGCTAAAAAGCGGAGTTTACGCGCTGTAAATGAGCATTTTTAGCCTGCTTTTAACGCCGCAATAGCAACGCAGTTAGTTTTTCAAGAGCCTGCCTAACGCATGCTCGCGCAGTGATCCTGCACGGGCAAGGCCGGGGTATACCAGACGAAGTCGGCGCGCTCGGCACTCACTGTCTGGCCCACCTCGGCGAGGATCAATACCCGCTCAGTGCCACCCGGCGCAGCCAGATCCTGCAGGTGTAAAGGCACGCCCAGGTCACGCCGCACATGAAAAGCCCCAGCCAATAACACTGCCGGAATAGGCGCGGCCAGCAAACGCTCGGCCATACGCCGGTCACGCTGCTGTTGCACCGCCAACATGGCCGGCAGTTGCGCCGCCGGCAGCAGGCCGCAGTGGGAGGCTTCAATCTGCGCCAGCAACGCCGCCTGCACAGAGGCCTGGGTCGCCTGCCCGGCCGGCAAATGCGGCTGCGTGCGGTAGATGGTCATAATTTCGTCCCGATCCAGATTGGCCGCCAGCAGCGGCGCCGGCTGCAATAAGCCGTAACGGATGATCGGCCCATACAGCGCCCAGTCCCAGCCTGCCTGCCAAGCCAGAGCAGCGGGCAAATCCACCGGCATCTGCCGCGCACGACTGGCGGCATGGGTGGCGTCGATCTTGGTCTGCTGATCGGGGTTGAGCATTTCCAGCAGCAGACTGCCCGGCTCGCGCCGCTGCTGCAGGGCCTTGAGCAGCCAGAGCTGCAGTGCATGTTGATCGGCATTGTCATGCTGCTCGCCGATCAGCACTCGCGGTGCATCAGCCAACTGTTCGACCAACTGCGCCGGAGTCAGCGTCGCTCCGCTGCGCAGATCGCGAATCAGCCCGAGATCAGCATGTTCCAACCCCTCGCGGCCTTGCCAGGCAGGTAATGGCGGCAACGGCGTAACACTTTGGCACGCCGTCAGCAGGGCCAACATCGCCAACAAGAGAAGACGCATAAAAAGTCCTTAACGAATGATGATCAACGGATGGTCCCGCTCGGGATGGCCCTGCACCAGCACGTCGAGGCCAAACACCGCGCGCAGAGGCGCCGGCGCCAGCACCTCGGCCGGGCTGCCGAGTAGGTACGGGCGCCCCTCCTGCAACAGCAACACACGGTCGCAGTAACGCGCCGCCAGGTTGAGGTCATGGAGGATCACCAGCACCGCCGCGCCGCGGCCGGCAAAATCGCGTACTGCCTGCAGGATGGTGTGCTGATGCAAAGGGTCGAGCATCGAAGTCGGTTCATCCAGCAGCAGAATCTGCCCCGCACCGCCCGGCCATACCTGCGCCAGCACCCGCGCCAGGTGCACGCGCTGCCGCTCGCCCCCGGACAGCGCCAAGTAATTACGCCCACTCAGGTGCTGGGCATCGGCGGCCTGCAAGGCGGCGGCGACGATACGCAGATCCTCCTGCTGACCGCTGCTGTGGGGCAAACGCCCCATGCCGACCACCTGCTCGACACTGAAGGCGAACTCCAGACTGGAGCTTTGCGGTAACACCGCCAAACGCCGCGCCCTAGCAGGCCCAGACCAGTCCGCCAGAGGCCGCTGGTCGAGGCTGACCTGCCCCTGGGCAGCCGGCAGATCGCCACTCAAAGCAGCCAACAGGGTACTTTTGCCGGCGCCATTGGGGCCGAGTACGCCGAGCACTTCACCGTCGTGCAGCTGCAAATCGATACCGGCGAGCACCGTACAAGGGCCACGACGCACACTGAGATTGTCCGCGCGCAGCATCAGCTTCGTCCCCGCAACAATAGGTAGATAAAGAATGGCGCCCCTAATAGGGCAGTGACGATACCGATCGGCAACTCAGCCGGGGCCAGCAGCAGCCGCGCGAGCAAATCCGCCAGCAACAGCAGGCTGGCGCCCGCCAGGGCCGAGGCCGGCAACAGCAGACGGTGATCAGGCCCCACCAACAGGCGCATCAGATGGGGTACCACCAGGCCGATAAAACCGATCATCCCCGCCGCCGCCACTGCAGCCCCAACGCCCAACGCAGTGCAGAACACCAGCTCACGTTTCAGGCGCTCGACGGCAAAGCCCAGATGGCGAGCCTCCGACTCACCCAGCAACAAGGCATTCAAGGCCCGCGCGCGGCGCGGCAACCACAACGCCACCGCCGCGGTGACCAGCAGCAGCGGCCACAGCCGCGCATAACTGGCGCCGTTCAGGCTGCCGAGGTTCCAGAAGGTCAGGGTGCGCAGGGTGGCGTCATCGGCCAGGTAGGTGAACAGGCCGATCGCCGCGCCCGCCAGGGCCGTCAGGGCAATGCCCGCCAGCAACATGGTGGCGACACTGGTCTGGCCATCACGCCGCCCCAGGCGATAAACCAACGCGGTCACGCCCAGGCCACCGGCAAAGGCACAGGCCGACAACAGATAAGGCGCCAGCGCAGTCGGCAAACCACCAAAGGCCGCCCCACCGACAATCGCCACCGCCGCCCCCAGGGCAGCGCCACTGGACACACCGATCAGCCCGGGATCGGCCAGCGGATTGCGAAACAGACCTTGCATGGCCACACCGGACAACGCCAGCACGGCGCCCACACACAGCCCCAGCAGCGCCCGCGGCAAACGGATCTGCCCGACGATCAGCTCAGCCTGGGCCACCTCGCCGCCCGGCGCCGGCAAGCCGGTCAGTTGCCACATCGCCTGCAGGGTATCCA
>NKIE01000440.1:0-2284 GCA_002256055.1 Pseudomonas sp. PGPPP3
AACGCGCTGGCGCGTCTGCGCGAGACCTTCCACGATCCGCTGTTTGTGCGCACTGCCCAAGGCATGGTGCCAACACCGATGGCGCAGAACATCATCGGCCCGGTGCGTAACGCCTTGCAGCTGCTGCGCGTATCGGTGCAGGAAAGCCGCATTTTCAACCCGCTGCAGGCCAACAAGACCTTCCGCATCAGCATGACCGACCTGATCGAGGCGGTGATCCTGCCGCCGCTGTTCCAGCGCCTGCGCCGCCAGGCACCGGCGGTGCAAATTGAGAGCTTTTTGGCCAAACGTCGGGAAACTACCAAGGAACTGGCGGCCGGGCGCATCGATTTTGCCGTCGACGCACCGCTCAACACCGACCCACAGGTGCGCCACGTCAAGCTGCTGGAAGACCGCTACGTCTGCGCCATGCGCAAGGGTCATCCGCTGGCTAAGGATAAGATCAGCCTCGACGACTACTTGTCCCTGACCCATATCCACATCTCCAGCCGCCGCAGCGGTCTCGGCCTGGTGGACCTGGCCCTTGGCAAGATGGGCATCCAACGCAAAATCGCCCTGCGCTCCCAGCACTACCTGATGGCCTCCCAGGTGATGCAGCAGACCGACATGGCCATGACCGTACCGGAAAGCTTCGCCCATCGCCACGGCCTGCATGCTGTCGACCTGCCGGTTAATGACGTGCCCGCCCAAGAAACCCACCTGTACTGGCACGAAAGCACCGATCAGGACCCGGCCAACCGCTGGATGCGTGAGCAGCTGATTGAGCTGTGCCAGCAGGTCTGCGCCCAAGAAAAGAAGCTGTAAACAAACGCCATCTCTTTAGTTCGGCTCTCAGCTTTGTTCGCCAAGGATATGTTTTATAAGCCTTTAGGCTTGGCGAACATTGTTGATTACGTGCACAGAACTGCGCGCTCAAGCCCTCCTGTAAATGCTGCATGCAGCGGCCCAGGTTGACGTTAACGTCAACCTGCTTTACGTTAACGTAAAGATCAGCACCCGAGTCCGCCCCATGAGCAACACCTACAGCATTTCCGATCTGGCCCGCGAGCTGGATATCACGCCCCGCGCCATCCGCTTTTACGAAGAACAAGGCATGCTCAGCCCCGAACGGCGCGGGCTTGAACGCATCTATTCGGCCCGCGACAAGGTCTCGCTGAAGCTGATTTTGCGTGGCAAACGCATCGGTTTTTCCCTGGCTGAGTGCAAGGAACTGATTGAGCTGTATGACCCCGCCAGCGGCAACCGCAAGCAGCTGGAGACCTTTATGGGCAAGATCGCCGAACGCCGCCTGCAGCTCGAACAGCAGTTGCTGGACATCCAGCAGATGCAGCTGGAGCTCGATACCGCCGAAGAGCGCTGTCAGATCGCCATGAGCGAAACCCTTAAAAACCAATAACTTGCCGTTTAAACCTAATCATAAAAATTACAGGTGAAACCATGAGCTACCCATCCCTGAACTTCGGTCTCGGCGAAACCATCGACATGCTCCGCGACGCGGTGCGCCAGTTTGCCCAGGCCGAACTGGCCCCGCGCGCGGCGCAGATCGATCGCGACAACGAGTTCCCGATGGATATGTGGCGCAAGTTCGGTGACATGGGCCTGCTCGGCATGACCGTCGCCGAAGAGTACGGCGGCACCAATATGGGCTACCTGGCCCACGTGGTGGCCATGGAAGAAATTAGCCGCGCCTCGGCGTCGGTCGGCCTGTCTTACGGCGCCCACTCCAACCTGTGCGTCAACCAGATCCACAAGAACGGCACACACGCGCAGAAGGCCAAGTACCTGCCCAAGCTGTGCTCCGGCGAGCACATCGGCGCCCTGGCCATGAGCGAGCCGAATGCCGGCTCTGACGTAGTGTCGATGAAGCTGCGCGCCGACAAGCGCGGCGACCACTACGTGCTCAACGGCAACAAGATGTGGATCACCAACGGCCCGGATGCTCACACGTACGTGATCTACGCCAAGACCGACGTCGCCGCCGGCTCCAAGGGTATGACCGCATTTATCGTCGAGCGCGACTTCAAGGGTTTCTCCCGTCACCAGAAGCTGGACAAGCTGGGCATGCGCGGCTCCAACACCTGCGAACTGGTGTTCCAAGACTGCGAAGTGCCGGCAGAAAACATCCTCGGCGCCGAAGGCCGCGGCGTGGCTGTGCTCATGAGCGGCCTGGACTTCGAGCGCACGGTGCTCTCCGGCGGCCCGACCGGGATCATGCAGGCCTGCATGGATGTGGTGGTGCCGTACGTACACGAACGCCGCCAGTTCGGTCAGTCGATCGGCGAAT
>NKIE01000440.1:2294-2955 GCA_002256055.1 Pseudomonas sp. PGPPP3
GGCGAATTCCAGCTGATCCAGGGCAAGCTGGCTGACATGTACGCCGGTATGAACGCCTCCAAGTCCTACCTGTACAACGTCGCTAAAGCCTGTGATCGCGGCGAAGAATCACGCAAAGACGCCGCCGCGGTGATCCTCTACACCGCCGAAATGGCCACCAAGATGGCTCTGGACACCATCCAGATCCTCGGCGGCAACGGCTACACCAACGAGTACCCGGCCGGCCGCCTGCTGCGCGACGCCAAGCTGTACGAGATCGGCGCCGGCACCAGCGAAATCCGCCGCATGCTGATCGGCCGTGAGCTGTTCAACGAAACCAAGTAAGCCGTAGCCCGGATGCAATCCGGGATTTGCCTAACCCCGGATTGCATCCGGGCTACGACACGGAGCGCCCATGGCCATCCTGCCCACCCAACTAAACACCCGTTCGCCGGAGTTCGCTGCCAATCGCGCAGCCATGCTCGACCAGGTGCTCAACCTGCGCGCCCTGCTCGCCCATGTGCACGCCGGCGGCGGCGCCAAGGCCCAGGAGCGCCACACCTCGCGGGGCAAGTTGCTGCCGCGCGAACGCATTAACGGTCTGCTAGACCCTGGCTCGGCCTTCCTCGAAGTCGCCCCCCTGGCCGCCTATGAGGTGTACGGCGAAGACGTCCCGGCTGCC
>NKIE01000441.1 GCA_002256055.1 Pseudomonas sp. PGPPP3
TCTTCGACGGCGCCGAGCACGCCAGCGTGCTGGCCCACGACGAGCTGTATGCGCGAGCCTTCGTGGTCAGCTCGTTCGGCAAGACCTATCACGTCACCGGCTGGAAAACTGGCTATGTGGTGGCGCCGTCTGTGCTGTCTGCCGAGCTGCGCAAGATCCACCAATACGTAAATTTCTGCGGGGTAACACCGCTGCAGCATGCGCTGGCGGACTTTATGGCCGAGCAGCCGCAACACATTGCCGAGTTGCCGGCCTTCTATCAGGCCAAGCGCGACCTGTTCTGCGACCAACTGGCCGGTTCGCGCTTCACTTTTACCCGCAGCCCCGGCACCTATTTTCAGTTGGCCGACTATTCGGCCATTCGCCCCGATCTGGATGACGTGGCCATGGCTGAGTGGCTGACCCGCGAGCACGGCGTGGCAGCGATTCCGGTGTCGGTGTTCTACCAGCAGGCGCCGGCTGATATGCGTCTGGTGCGCTTCTGCTTTGCCAAGCGCGAAGAGACCTTGCTGGCCGCAGGAGAGCTGCTGTGCAAAATCTAAGCGTGCGCGATCTGAGCCAATTGCCCGATATTGAACTGGCCCTGATCCAGACCACCTTGGTCTGGCAAGACCCGGCAGCCAACCGTGGGCACTTTGCGGCGTTGTTGCAACAGGCCCGCGGCGCCGATCTGATCGTATTACCAGAGATGTTCAGCACCGGCTTCAGTATGGATTCGGCGGCCCTGGCCGAGCCTGAAGACGGCCCAAGCACGCAGTGGCTCCGTGAGCAGGCGCAGCAGTTGGGCGCAGTGATCACCGGCTCGCTGATCATCCGGGCCGCAGACGGCAGCTACCGTAACCGCCTGTTGTGGGCGCGCCCGGATGGCAGGGTGGCGCATTACGACAAGCGCCATCTGTTCCGCATGGCAGGCGAGCACAAGCATTACAGCGCCGGTGAGCAGCAGGTGGTGCTGGAGCTGAAGGGCTGGCGAGTGCGTCCGCTGATCTGCTACGACCTGCGCTTCCCGGTGTGGAGCCGCTCTGCCGCTGACACCGACTTGCTGCTCTACACCGCCAACTGGCCTGCCGTGCGGCGCCAGCACTGGAACCGCCTGCTGCCGGCTCGAGCGATCGAGAACCTCTGCTACGTGGCGGCGGTTAATCGCATTGGTGAAGATGGCAAAGGCTTCGCCTACAGC
The DNA here is from genome assembly GCA_002256055.1 of Pseudomonas sp. PGPPP3. Taxonomy (GTDB): domain Bacteria; phylum Pseudomonadota; class Gammaproteobacteria; order Pseudomonadales; family Pseudomonadaceae; genus Aquipseudomonas. Next base: position 1,181 of record NKIE01000441.1, read on the forward strand.
GGCGATAGCCAGGTGCTGGATTTCCAGGGCGATAGCTTGCTGGCAGCCGAGGCGGCGGATGGGGTGTTTCGCGTAACGCTCAAGGCTGCCGAATTGGCCGCCTATCGCCAGCGTTTTCCGGCCCATCTGGATGCCGATCGCTTTCAGTTGAGTTGATTAGTGCAAATAGCAAAACGCCGGGCATTGCCCGGCGTTTTTGTTTTCTTGCTGATTAGCCCAGTGCTGGGTAATCGGTATAACCCGCTGCACCACCGCCATACAGGGTGCTGCCGTCCAGCGGATTGAGCTCGGCGCCGGCCTGGAAGCGGGCCAGCAGATCCGGGTTGGCGATATACGGGCGACCGTAGGCGACCAAGTCCGCCAGGCCTTCAGCGACAGCTTGTTCGCCGCTTTCGGCGGTTTGTCCGCCGGCGATGATCAGGGTGCCGGTGTACAGGTCACGCAGGGCGCGGAGCAAGGCGTCGTAGCCTTCGAAGCTGCCGCCGAGCCAGTCCGGACGGTTAACGTGCAGGTAGGCTAGGTTGCGGCTGTTGAGTTGCGCGACCAGGTAGCTGAAGGTCTCCAGCGGGTTGGCATCGTTAACATCGCCGAAGGTTCCCATGGGCGAGATGCGGATACCGACCTTGCGGCTGTCACCGACCGTGGCCACGGCAGCATCGACCACTTGCAGGACCAGGCGGGCGCGGTTTTCTACCGAGCCACCGTAGGCATCGCTGCGCTGGTTGCTGTTGGAGCAGAGGAACTGGTCCAGCAGATAGCCGTTGGCGGCATGCACTTCCACGCCGTCGAAGCCGGCCTTGATTGCGTTGGCGCTGCCATGGGCGTAGGCGGCGACCACACCCGGCAGCTCGTTCAGCTCCAAGGCGCGCGGCTTGGCTGTGGCGGCCTTGTGGTGGCTGCCGTCGGCCTCGACCACATAGCACTCGGCCTTGGCCTGAATCGCCGAGGGTGCCACCGGGTCAGCGCCATTGGGCTGCAGCAACGGATGGGAGATACGGCCCACATGCCAGAGCTGCAGGAAAATACGCCCGCCAGCCTGGTGCACGGCCTGGGTGACCTGCTGCCAACCGGCGACCTGCGCGTCGTTGTGGATGCCTGGAGTCCAGGCGTAGCCCTGGCCTTCGGGGCAGACCTGGCTGGCTTCGCTGATGATCAGTCCGGCGTTGGCGCGTTGGGCGTAGTAGGTGGCGTTCAGCTCGCCGGGGATATTGCCTGGCAGGCTGCGCTGACGGGTCAGGGGTGCCATCACCAGGCGGTTGGGCAGGGTCAGGGCGCCGAGTTGCAGCGGCGTGAGTAGGTGTTTGATCGTCATAAAACCTCCATCAAGGTCGTCGAAGTGGCTGATATGAGCCATGGCAGCCATTATGCGCGTGGCATTCTTTTTGGGAAGTACGTACGATAAAGGCGGTAACTTACTTAAAGGTAATCATTGATGGGCGAACAGCAAACCGAGCTGGTCGAAAGCAAGCGCCTGGTGCAGGGCGACAAGGTTTACAGCACACCGATGGATGTCACCCTGGAGGTGATTGGTGGCAAATGGAAGGCCCTGCTGGTGTATCGCCTGCTCAATGGCCCGCTGCGTTTTTCCGAATTGAAGCGGCTGGTGCCGGACATCACCGAGAAGATGTTGACTCAGCAGTTGCGTGAGCTGGAACGGGTCGGTGTGCTGACCCGCACGGTGTTTGCCGAGGTGCCGCCACGGGTCGAGTATTGCGTGACCGACCACGGCGCCACCTTGCAGCCGGTGTTGGCGGCCATGTGCGAGT
>NKIE01000442.1 GCA_002256055.1 Pseudomonas sp. PGPPP3
GGCGGTCAGCACCATCTTGCCATTGAACTCATACGGCGCCGGATCGATCACGCATTCCTTTTTGCTGCGTTTGGGGCACTGGTAATATTCCCCTTCAGCCACACCGGTAGGTGTCAGTTTGGTGCTTTCCATTTGTGCCGCGGTCAGTGCGGCTACGACTGGGGTGCCATCCGGTTTACGGTACCACCAAGGCATGAAACGCCCGGTCGCGTCATAGCCGGCGTCGGTCTGGCCTTTGTACAGGTCATCGTTGCCATCGAAAGCGTTGGGCTCCCAGCCTATGTAGAAGTCCAGCAGTTTGGGGTTACGCTCCAGCGCCTGCTTGACCAGGTTGGAGAGCTCTTCGCGACTGACATTCAACTGCGGTGAGCCGGTGGCGTCGGTCTGGGCCATCAGCATGTTGGTGCTGGCCAGCTCCCGAGCCGTGGTCAGGGCGTATTCCAGTTCCCGCTGGATCTTGCTGGCCTGGGTGTTGGCCAGCGCAATCAGGCGCTCGTTGATGACTTTTTCCAGCAGCGCCTGGGTGCGTTCTTGCACCAGTGCTTCGGTTCTGGAGCCCGCAAACAGTGCATAAAGCACCAACGCAACCACCACGACAAGCACACTGGCACCGGCCAGAGCTGCCACAGAAAACTGGATGGATTTGAATTTCATGTGAACTCCAAGGTCTACGGGTTACGCCTGTCCTTGGCATATCGGCAGTGATGTGGAAAAGCATTAGCTTTCTAATAGCAAAGAGTGTTGTCGGCGATCATGCAAGTGCATGGTTGCTGTGATTGAGTCGGCAGCCTAGTAGCATAGGCGCCTTATTGCGCAGGAGAGTCACAGTGGGCAGGTTGGCACGTTTGACGGGGTTGAGTGTGGCGGTGTGGTTGGCCGGTTGTCAGGCAGTCAATACCACCAGCGGCGGGGCCGTAGGTGTGGAGCGCAAGCAGTACATGTTCAGCATGCTGTCGACCCAACAGGTCAACCAGATGTATGAGCAGTCGTACCAGCAGACCCTCAGCGAGGCCTCGGGCAAGGGCGTGCTGGATAAGAGCAGCAGCAATGCCAAGCGCGTGAATGTTATTGCCCAGCGTTTGATCGCCCAGGCGCCGGTGTTTCGTCCGGACTCGTCGCAGTGGGATTGGCAGGTCAACCTGATCGACAGTGAAGAGTTGAATGCCAATTGCGGTCCTGGCGGCAAGATCATCGTTTACAGCGGCCTGATCGAGCAGCTCAAACTGAGTGACGACGAACTGGCTGCGGTGATGGGGCACGAGATTGCCCATGCCCTGCGCGAGCACGGGCGTGAGGCGATGTCCAAGGCTTATGCCACGCAGATGGCCCAACAGGGCGTCGGCGCCTTGCTCGGTTTGGGCCAGGAAGGCATGGCCCTGGCCGACAGCGTGGTGCAGTACAGCATGACGTTGCCCAACAGTCGGGATAACGAGAACGAGGCCGATCTGATCGGTCTGGAGCTGTCGGCACGGGCGGGTTACGACCCGCAGGCGGCGATCAGCCTGTGGCAGAAGATGAGCAGCAACAGCGCCGGTGCGCCGCCGGAGTTTATGAGCACTCACCCGTCGTCCAGCAGCCGGATTGCGGCCCTGCAGGGCGCTATCCCAAAAGTCATGCCGCTGTATCAGCAGGCCAAAGCGTCGCGCTAAAACGGCGCCGTGCAGATTGCCTTTGTAGGAGTGGAGTTACCCGCGACATTCGGGTGAGTCAGGCGCAAAAAAACGGCCCGTGGAGCGACTGCTGCACGGGCCGTTTTGCTTTTTACGGGTGGCTCAGTTGGCGCCAAATACCTTCTTGGCCAGGCTGGTGGCGGCCGCAGCCGGATTCTCGCGGATTGAGGTTTCCTGCTCGGCGATGATGGTGAACAGGCCATCAAGGGCTTCTTCGGTGACGTAGTTTTCGATGTTGGCGCTTTTCGCGTCGATGGCACCGAAGCTCGCTGCCTGGCCGGCAAAGCTGTTGTATTGCTTGGCCAGGCCGACCTGGCTGGTGGCCTGCTTGACGATTGGCAGGAACTTGGCGCGCAGTTGCTCGCGGCTGCTCTTGTTCAGGTATTGGGTGGCAGCGTCATTGGGGCCGCTGAGAATGCTTTTCGCATCGGCCACGGTCATCTTCTTCACTGCCTCCAGCAACAGCGCCTGAGCTTGCGGGACTGCGGCCTCTGCAGCCTTGTTCATGCTCGCTTCCAACTGCTCGACTTGGGCGCCCATGCCCATCATCTTCATGGCCGATGCGGCCTTGCCGAGGTTGCCGGGCAGGCCGATACGAACATCCGGGTTGGCGCTAAAGCCGCCGGGCTTGCCCAGTTGCTGCACGGCCACCTTGGCGCCCTGGGAGAGGGCGTCCTTGAGGCCGCCACCAGCGTCTTGTTGGGTCAGGTCGCTGAGGGACAGGGCGTAGCTGTTGAGTGACAGGGCCAGGCCGGCCAGCAGGGTGGTAAGTCGCAGCATGATGATCTTCCTTGTACTGACGGGTTGAGTGCAAGCCTGCGGCGCCCTGGCGCCATAGGCTTCGGAGAATTTAGACCAGCGATTCGGCGGCTGGGCTTTCGTGGTCGTGAGCCACCTGACGGATCGACAGGCGGATCTCCGCCGGCAATACGCGCTTGGCCGCGCCTTCTACCAGTTCGCTGAGCTGCGGATGGTGGCTCAGCTTGCCGGCTTCGTCCTGGCGCAGTACGCCCTCGTCCAGCAGGGTCTGGATAAAGTGGCGGAACAGGCTCTTGTCGAAGAACTCCGGGGCATTCAGGCCATGCAGGATCGACAGGCGCTGTGCCATGACCGTGCACAGGTCTTCCAGTTCCTCGGCGCTCAAGGCGTTCTGCCCGGCATTCAGCACCAGGGCGATGGCCATATAGAAGCGTTGCAGGGTCTGGGCGATGGCCCGCGACAGCAGGGTCAGCAGTACAAATTGGCGTGAACTCGGTGCCGGGCGCAGGAAC
>NKIE01000443.1 GCA_002256055.1 Pseudomonas sp. PGPPP3
TTTTGCCGGCGCCGAGGAAGCCGGTAACGATGGTGACGGGGAGTTTGCTGAAGGTTTTCATGGGTGGCCTGCGCAGCGTCGAAGGGTTCGGCGAGCAGGCAGGCGGCAACGGGGGCAACGCCAACGCGTCGCAACCCTGCACCACCGGAGCACCCCGCCCGGTTGTCAAAAACATTGCGAGGCAGGTCTCCTGGCTCACGACCCGCGCGGTGCGCAGTCCCTTCACCTTCCCGCCGGCAGGCAGTGGTGTATCGAAGGGGGTTTGGTCGTTCACAGTTGCGGGGGCAGCCGCGGCATTACCGCGTTCCCTCTTAGCTTCGGCGCATAACCGAAGAACCTCGAATGCCGCGAAGGCTACGCAGTGACTTCGGGCAGGTCAATGCCATGGTTGACGCTCGGGGGCGCTTCGTGATGTTCTAGAAAGCTGTTTCAGGTGTCTCGCGCCGTCGTGTGCGAGGTGAAACGGGAAGCCGGTGTGAGTCCGGCGCTGCCCCCGCAACGGTAAGCAGACGCAAGGGTTGATTAAGTCACTGTGCCTTGGGGCATGGGAAGGCGGACCCTGAACTGTCCCACGACAGTCGTCGCAAGCCCGGAGACCGGCCTGAGCCTTGTTTGGCAATCCGCGGTGGGCGGGTGCGCGCCGGATTTGTAGCTCGCCCTGGGCTATTGTCGTGCTGCGTACCTTCTCTCGCGTTCACTCCCCACAGAAGGTCACACCATGTCCAGCACCCTGTCGTCTTCCGCTGTTGTCGCCCTGCCCCTGTCGCAACGCCTGATCCTTGCCGTGGGCAGCTGCCTGCTGGGCGCCGCGCTGATTTTCGTCGCCGGATTCGCGCCTCAGGATGTGGTCCACAACGCCGCCCACGACACCCGCCACAGCACTGGATTCCCTTGCCACTAAGGCCTGCATCCGCTCACTGCCTCATCACGTGCTCGCTGTCGCTGGCCAAGACGTGTTTTGCCCACCCTGCTGGATTGATTCCCTGATGTTCAAACGTATCGCGCAAACCGCCGGCTTCGCCGGTCTGCTGGCTGCCATCGTGCTGACGTTGCTGCAAAGCCTGTGGGTTACGCCGCTGATCATTCAGGCCGAAGGCTATGAAACCAGCGCGCCGCAGAGCGAGCATGAGCACGCTCCGCTCGCCCCTGAGCATTCCGCCGACAGTGCGGAACACGCCCATGCGCCGGCCGCAGCCGCCGAACATCACCACGACACGCAAGCCTGGAGCCCGGAAGATGGCTGGCAGCGCAGCCTGGCCACCGGCCTGAGCAATCTGGTGGTGGCCGTTGGTTTTGCCCTGATGCTGGCCGGCCTGTTCACCCTGCGCGCGCCCCAGCACACCTGGCAGGGCTTGTGCTGGGGTCTGGCCGGTTTTGCCACCTTCAGTCTGGCGCCCGCGGTGGGTCTGCCACCGGAGCTGCCGGGCACTGCCGCAGCGGATCTCGGCCTGCGCCAGTCGTGGTGGATCGCCACCGCCAGTGCCACGGCGGTTGGCCTGAGCCTGCTGGCGTTCGGCACACACTGGAGCCTGCGCATCGGCGGTGTGCTGTTGCTGGCCATCCCACACCTGTTCGGCGCCCCGCAACCCGAGGTGCACGCTAGCCTCGCGCCCGCGTCCATGGGTGAGGCATTTATCCGCGCCTCCTTGCTGACCAACGCGCTGTTCTGGGCGGTTCTGGGTCTGGCGGCAGCCTGGCTGTTTCGCCGTACGCCGGCATCTGTCTGAGCGACTGACGGTGCTTTATGTGGCAGGTCTGGGTTGCCGACGCGGCTGCGCGCTAAGCCAGCTGCGTGACCTGCTGCTGCACACCCTGGCCAGACACGATCTGCCACTCAGCGACCTCACCGCTCTGGCCAGCAGTCAACACAAACAGACTGAACCCGCCCTGCTGCAACTGGCCAGTGAGCTGCAACTCCCCCTGTACTGGCTGAGCCCCGCGCAACTGCAACCTTATGATGCGCACCTGAGCCAGCACTCCGAACTCAGCCGGCAACTGACCGGCAGCGCCGGCGTGGCTGAAGCCAGCGCCCTGGCCCAAGCCGAATCCCTTACCGGCGGCCGTGCCAGGTTGCTCGGCCCGCGCCAGAACAACGCCAGCGCCACCTGCGCAATCGCCGCCGCCCCCATCATGGAGCTTGCATGACCGTCTATTTCATTGGTGCCGGCCCCGGCGACCCGGAGCTGATTACCGTCAAGGGGCAGCGCTTGCTGCGCAGTTGCCCGGTGATCCTGTATGCCGGCTCACTGGTACCGGAAGCGGTGCTCGAAGGCCACAGCGCCGAGCGGGTGATCAATACCGCTGAACTGAACCTGGCGCAGATCATCGAACTGCTGGCCGAGGCCCATGCCAACGGCCAGGACGTGGCCCGCGTGCACTCCGGCGACCCGTCACTGTATGGCGCCATCGGTGAACAAATCCGCCACCTGCGGGCACTGGCGATACCCTTTCAGATCATTCCCGGCGTCACCGCCACGGCGGCCTGCGCGGCGCTGCTAGAAAGCGAACTGACCCTACCCGCCATCTCGCAAACCGTGATTCTCACCCGCTATGCGAGCAAGTCGGAAATGCCCGCCGGTGAGCAACTGAGCGACCTCGCCCGCCATGGCGCGACCATGGCCATTCACCTGGGCGTGGTGCACCTGAAAAAAATCGTCGCCGAACTGCTGCCGCACTATGGCGCCGACTGCCCGATTGCCGTGGTTCATCGCGCCAGCTGGCCGGATCAGGACTGGGTCAGCGGCACCCTGGCCACGATCGAGGAGCAGGTACAGGCCAAGGGCTTTCGTCGTACCGCCCTGATCATCGTCGGCCGGGTACTGGGGGCTGAGGACTTCGCCGACTCGGCGCTGTACCACGCCGACAGCCCGAACCTGTTCCGCCCTAGAGGCGCTGCAGGGAATACTGAGTCGAACTGATCTTGCCTCGATTATC
>NKIE01000444.1 GCA_002256055.1 Pseudomonas sp. PGPPP3
AGAACGGCACATGCACGTACAGCGACAATGGCCGCTGGGCTTTACGGCTGTCGCGCAGGGCGTGTAGCAGCTCGAACGAGCCGATGCCGTCGTGAAATTGCACGGCGGTCGGGTAGGAGGTGTAGCGTGGGCCGGCCTGGTCGTAGCGATTAATCAGGTCGGTGTCCCAGCGAATGGCATCAAGCATGCGGGTGGTCCCAGGTTGGGCAAGCAATGCCGGGGAGTCTAAGCAGGCTGGGCTGGGGGCGTTTTGACCTGGATCATGCGGGTGTGGCTGGGGCTGCGTTGATTTAGTGGCCCATCAGCCAAGCCTGGTGCGGGCCGGGCAGGGTCCACAGGCCAAACAGGATCACCAGCAGGCCGCCTGCCATGCGCACGCCACGCCGGCGCAGCAGGGCGGTCAGGCGTTCAGCGGCCATGCCGGTGGCCAGTAGAACCGGCCAGGTGCCAAGGCCGAAGGCCAGCATCAGCAAGCCGCTGTCGAGTGCATCGCCCTGGCTGGCGGCCCACAGCAGGGTGCTGTAGACCAGGCCGCAGGGCAACCAGCCCCACAGCGCGCCCAGCAGCAGGGCGCGCGGCAGGCTGGAGACAGGCAGCAAGCGGCTGGCCACGGGCTGGATATGCCGCCACAGGCCACGGCCGAGAGCTTCGATACGCGTCAGACCACTCCACCAGCCGCCCAGGTACAGGCCCATGCTGATCAGAAGCAGGCCGGCGACGATGCGCAACAGCATGGCCGCCGGGCTGCTGGCGACGGCCCAGCCGGCCAGACCAAACAGCAAGCCGGCGCTGGCATAGCTGAGGATGCGCCCAAGGTTGTAAGCCAGCAGCAACTGCAGGCGACGCCCGCGTTGCTCGGGTGGAATGGCCAGGGTCAGGGCGCCCATCAGTCCGCCACACATGCCCAGGCAATGACCGCCGCCGAGCAGGCCGAGGATCAGGGCCGAGATCAGCAGTGGGGCCAGGTCAGCCACGCGGGGCATCCTGGTCGTGGTGCTTGCCGGCCGCTTCCTCAATACCCGCCTGGTGCTGGGGGTCTTCGTCGTCGAACAAAATGCTGTGGGCGGGGCCGTCCATGTCGTCGTACTGGCCGCTGTCCACAGCCCAGAAGAACAGCCAGATGGCCAGGGCGACGATGACGATGGCGATGGGGATCATGACGTAGAGAGCGGGCATGGAAACCTCGTGCGGCGCGGGCTTAGGCTGTCTGCACCGGGGAGTGAGCGACCGGCGCTGCCGGAGTGCGAGTCAGGCGCAGGGCGGTGAGCACCACCAGCAGGGAGCTGAGCGACATACCCAGGGCGGCCCAGATCGGCGTCACCCAGCCGAGTGCGGCAAACGGCAGAATCAGGCCATTATACAGGCAGGCCCAGGCCAGATTCTCGACGATAATGCGGCGCGTGCGGCGGGCCAGGGCAAAGGCTTGCACCAGACTGTCTAGGCGATTGGACAGCAGGACCGCATCGGCGCTGGTTTTCGCCAGGTCGGTGGCCGAGCCCATGGCCACGCTGATGTCGGCGGCGGCCAGTACCGGAACGTCGTTAACCCCGTCACCGAGCATCAATACCCGGCGACCCTGGCTGTGCAGTTGCTGCAAGGCGGCGAGCTTGTCGGCTGGGGTCAGACCGCTGCGGGCGTCAGTGATGCCAAGCTCGGCGGCCACTTGCGCCACCATCGGCGAGCTATCGCCGGACAGCAGCAGGATCTGCCAGCCACGCTCACGGCAGGCATCGATCAGGGCTGGGGCATCGCTGCGCAGACGGTCATCGAGCACCAGCCAGGCGAGCGGGGCGCGCTCGTCACCGAGTAATAACCATTGCCCCTGGTCGCCGGGAATCGTCGGCGTCGCTGTGTTGCTCAGGGCGGCGACGAAGGCCGGTTGGCCGATGCGCAGGCACTGGCCATTGACCACGCCTTCAAGCCCCAGTCCGGGGTGGCTGTCGACCTGTTCGGCAGCCCAGGGCGCGCGGCCAAAGGCGCGGGCGATGGGGTGCTCGGAGCGATTTTCCAGGGCAGCGGCCAGGCCCAGGCAGTGGTCAGGCGAATCTCCGCCGAGGGGTTGGATCTCGCGCAGGGTCAGGCGGCCTTCGGTGAGAGTGCCGGTCTTGTCGAAAATCACTGTATCGATCTGGTTCAGACCATCGAGCACATGGCCGCGGGTCAGCAGCAGGCCGAGTTTGTGCAAGCTGCCGGTGGCGGCGGTGAGGGCGGTCGGCGTAGCCAGCGACAGGGCGCAGGGGCAGGTGGCTACCAGCAGGGCGAGGACGATCCAGAAGGCGCGGTCGGGGTCCAGCTGCCACCAGACCAGGCCCACGCCGGCGGCAGTAGCCAGTACGATCAGCAGGAACCATTGGGCGACTTGATCGGCCAGCTGGGCCAGGCGTGGTTTCTCGGCCTGGGCGCGTTCCAGCAGGCGGACGATGGCTGACAGGCGCGTGTCGTTGCCCAGGGCTTCGACAACCACGGTCAACGGGCCTTCGACGTTGAGTGTGCCGGCCGTAACCTGATCGCCAACCTGGCGCGGCAGCGGCAGGTATTCGCCGGTCAGCAGCGACTCGTCGATGCTCGACTGGCCGCTGAGGATGCGCCCGTCCGCGGGCAGCAAGGCACCCGGCGGCACCAGAATGTGTTCGCCCAGTTGCAGTTCGCTGAGCAGGATGCGCTGGCTTTGGCCTTGTTTGTCCAGACGCAGGCAGGAGGCCGGCAACAGGCTGACCAACTGAGCAGTAGCGGCGGCCGTGCGCTCGCGGGCGCGGCGTTCCAGGTAGCGGCCGGCCAGCAGGAACAGGGCGAACATACCGCCGGCATCGAAATACAACTCGCCGACGCCGGTGATTGCGGTCCAGATGCCGGCCATATAGGCGCCACCGATGGCCAGGGAAACCGACACATCCATGGTCAGGTGGCGCGTGCGCAAATCACGCATGGC
>NKIE01000445.1 GCA_002256055.1 Pseudomonas sp. PGPPP3
AGGATCCGATCGCCGATGCCGCCCGTGGTGTGCTCGACGGTCACTTCGTGCTGTGCCGGCGCTTGGCCGAGGAGGGGCATTACCCGGCCATCGACATTGAGGCGTCCATCAGTCGGGTTATGCCGCAGGTGGTCAGCCCTGAGCACCTGCGCAATGCTCAGCGCTTCAAGCAGCTGTGGTCGCGTTATCAGCAGAGTCGCGATTTGATCAGCGTCGGCGCCTATGTGCCAGGGGGAGATGCCGATACCGATCTAGCCATTGCCCGTCAGCCAGTGATGGCGCGTTATCTGCGTCAGGGGCTGCTGGAAAGTGAAGGGCTGGACGAAAGTACCGGCCTGCTCGCTCAGGTGCTCGGTCCTGCCGGGCCGGCAGGTTAATCGGTGGCCGTCAGCCGTGCGGCGCGTTTGGCGCCGGTCATCGATATGGCTGAGCGTGATGAGCGTGAGGCGGCCCTGGCGCTGGGTCGTTGCCAGCAGCAACTGAACCAAGCTCAGGGCAAACTCGGCGAACTGGAACGCTACCGTGGCGATTATCAGCAGCAATGGATCAATCAAGGTCAGCAGGGTGTTTCCGGGCAATGGCTGATGAACTATCAGCGCTTTCTTACCCAGCTGGAAACCGCCATTGGCCAGCAGCGTCAGGCGGCCGCTTGGCAGCAAGACAATGTCAACAAGGCACGTGAGCTCTGGCAGCAGCGCTATGCGCGCCTGGAGGGTTTGCGTAAGTTGGTGCAGCGATATCAGCAGGAGGCGCGCCAGGCTGAAGACAAGCGCGAGCAGAAGATGCTCGACGAGTTTGCTCAGCGTCTGAGCACCATCCCCCCCCGCTGAGAGGCTGGTGCTTGCCGTGCTGGCAGCCGAGTGCTAAAAACCGTAGAGGCCTATAACAATAAGAGGAGCGCTGCATGGCTATTAGTACGCAACTTTCCGCCGACGGGCAGGAACTGACCATTGCCATTCAAGGGCGTTTTGATTTTGGCGCCCATCAGGAGTTTCGCGACGCCTATGAGCGCGTAGAGGGTACGCCCAAGCGCTATCAGGTTGATCTGCAAGGCACGACCTATCTCGACAGCTCTGCCCTCGGCATGTTGCTGCTGCTGCGTGATCACGCCGGTGGCGATCATGCGCAAATTCGTCTGCTCAACTGCAATAGCGATGTGCGCAAGATTCTCGCTATCTCCAACTTCGAACAACTGTTTCAGATCGCCTGAAGCCGCTCGGCATGCCCACTGCGCGCCTGACTATTCTGATCGCCGAAGACAGTGCCGCAGACCGGATGCTGCTGACCACCATCGTCAGTCGTCAGGGGCACCGGGTACTGTCGGCCAGTAACGGTCTGGAAGCACTGGCCCTGTTTCAGCAGGAGCGTCCGCACCTGGTGCTGATGGACGCGATGATGCCCGTGATGGACGGTTTCGAGGCCGCCCGACGGATCAAGGAGTGTGCCGGCGAAGCCCTGGTACCAATCATCTTTTTGACCTCGCTGACCGAGGGAGAAGCGCTGGTGCGCTGCCTGGAGGCTGGCGGCGACGACTTTCTTGCCAAACCCTACAATCGGGTCATTCTCGAAGCCAAGATCAAGGCCATGGATCGCCTGCGCCGCTTGCAGAGCACGGTGTTGCAGCAACGTGACCTGATTGCCAAGCACAACGAGCATCTGCTTACCGAGCAGCGAGTGGCCAAGGCTGTATTCGACAAGGTTGCCCACTCGGGTTGCTTGAGTGCGGCCAATATTCGTTACATGCAGTCGCCCTACGCCCTGTTCAATGGTGATTTGCTGTTGGCGGCCTTTAAACCGTCGGGCGGCATGCACGTGTTCCTGGGCGACTTCACCGGCCATGGCTTGCCGGCGGCGATCGGCGCCATGCCGTTGGCCGAAGTGTTTTACGGGATGACGGCCAAGGGTTACTCCATGGCGGAAATCCTTCCGGAGATGAACAGCAAGCTCAAGCGCATCCTGCCGGTCGGGATGTTTTGTTGCGCCACTATGCTCAACCTCCGCTTTCAGCGGCGAGTTGTGGAGGTCTGGTGCGGTGGGCTGCCGGATGGCTATCTGTATCGCGCCGCCAGTGGCGAGCGGGTTCCTCTGGTATCGCGACATTTGCCTCTGGGGGTGCGCGATGCTGCCAGCTTTGACAATCATTGTGAGATCCATCCGCTGGCGTTGGGGGATCGGCTATTTCTACTCTCCGATGGCTTGCTGGAAACCTGCAACGACCAAGCGCAGGCCTTTGGTGAGGAGCGTTTGCTGGGGGTTTTTGCGGCCAATCAGCAGGCTGACCTGCTGTTTGCCGATATTCAACGGAGCTTGAGTGAATTTTCTGCTGAGGCGCAGGACGACGTCAGCATGGTCGAGGTGGTGCTGGTCGATGAGACCGCGCTCAATCGCCCGCCGCTGGCGTACACGGCGCAAGGCCCTGTCAGCCCGAATGACTGGTCGGCGAGTTTCGAGTTTCGGGCGCAGACCTTGCGTCATTTCAATCCGTTGCCGTTCCTGCTGCAGTTGCTGCTGGAAGTGCAGGAGTTACGTGCGCAGGCTGGAGCACTCTATACGGTACTGGCTGAGCTCTATTCAAATGCCTTGGAGCACGGCGTGATGGACTTGGATTCGTCGCTTAAGCGCGATGCTGCAGGTTTTGCCCGCTATTACAGCGAGCGCAGCCAGCGTTTGGCTGAGTTGGAGGATGGCTATGTGCGTTTTCATCTGCAGGTGCAGCCTGAGCCGACAGGTGGGCGTCTGTTGATACGGGTTGAAGACAGCGGTGGCGGTTTTGATCCGCACGTGGTGATGTCCCAGGCACAGCCCTCCGGCAGTCTTAGCGGGCGAGGCCTTGAGTTGGTTCGTCGGTTGGCCGAACGCTGCAGTTATACGGTCGATGGACGTGGCGTTTGCG
>NKIE01000446.1 GCA_002256055.1 Pseudomonas sp. PGPPP3
GCGCCTGGGCGGAGCTCGCGATAAATTTAGGTGTTGAGCGCGGTGTCGCCGATTACCTGGTTATCGAGGGTTACGGTTTTTTTCAGAATCGGACCCAGCGAGGAGTCGCGGAAAACGTACAGCCCAGCTTTGTCTTGTGGCGGAGTGGGGAAGGCCTTGAGGGCTTTATCTTGCTCGGGGGATTCCATTGGAACCGAAGCACAGCCAGAGAGCAGTGCGATGCTGAGTGCAGCAGTACAGATAAGTGATTTTTTTGACATGAGTTACTCGTTCCTGAGTGGTGTCTTCTTGACGGCATTCTTACTGTGCCGGCGCGCACCTTAGCGAAGAGCCGCGGAAAATTAAATATCTGTGCAGCACGGGTACTCATGCTGGAGCGATTTCAATCATCGGCTGCTGAGTGCGATTAGTGGGGTGTCTGATGTATCGGTTCCGCCCTTACGGCGGGTCACTTTTGGCAGTTGCCCCAAAAGTAACCAAAAGGTCTTGCCCCTTGCATACGGGTCTCGCTGCGCTCGACTTCCCTCGCTTCATCATTGCTCCAGGGGCTCGCCGCGAAGGGCCATCCCTGGCCCATCGCGGCTCTCGCGGCATCCATGCCGCTCAACCCCTTGCGCAACGATTCCACTCTGCCTTCTGAAAGGGGCGTTTGGCGTCGTCTGTGAAATTGCGAATTGAAAAGCGGATTGGGCTCTTGATTTGGCTTTTGTAGGAGCGACTTGAGCCGCGAAGTTTTTGCTCTTCGTTCTGCCGTTCACAACTCGCCCAAACACCTCGGTCCCCCGGTCCCGTCAGGAGGCCGAGCGCAGGTGCTGTGTAGAGGGTATTTGGCATGGATGCCAAATGAGTCACGATTGGCCAGGGATGGCCCACCGTGACGACCCTCGGAACAGTGCCGGAGCGAGGGAAGTCTGGCGAAGCCAGACCCGGATGCCGGGTGCGCTTTCTCTTTGGTTACTTTCTCTTTCGCGCAAGCAAAGAGAAAGTAACTCGCCGTAAGGGCGAAACCAGTAGAAGAGGGCGACTAATAAAATAAATCTGCCCTCCTTTTTTGCCTTTTTTATTACCAATAAATATGTTTTGTCCCCGATTATTCTCTCGTCAGAACTCTTATTTTTTTGCGTGCTCTTCCCAGATTTTAGATGCGGCTTCTTCGATTTCAATATAGGATCTAGGGATCAAAGGTGTTCTGATCGGAGCAGTGGCCTTGTCCCAGTCTAGAGTTGAACCTTCTCTGTCTTTCCTGCGCAATTTAGAACCGGCGCCGAGGCTCATTGAGAATAAATCAAGAAATCTCCTGGGTCCGATCCCAATAAATGGTTCAAAGGCCACCAGGTCATCGTTTTTGGAGGAGTTATCAAGTTCCGATATTAGTTGAATTGATTCGGAGTGAAAGTCAAGTGCGCGGCTCTTAGGGTAAGGTTCAACGTATACAACTCGTTTCACTCCGCTGGCAACTAAATGCTTAGCGCAGTTGTGGCAAGGGAATGTTGTGCAGTAAAGCGTTGACCCTGTAGTGGGAATTCCCATGCGGCTGCACGACAGCAGGGCATCCATTTCTGCATGAACAACACGACCAAATTCTGTTAAATCCGAGATTTTACTTTCTTTTAGAAATCTCTCTAGGTCATGCTCTTTATCCGGTTTTATTACTCCCTCGTCCAAGAGTTTCTTTGCGATCTCTTGAATGATCTCAGCTTGTGCTTGCTTGTTTGAGTCACCTTCCCTCATATAGTCCTTGCCGTCGGGATGATCGTTGATCTCACCAGTTTCTGAATCTACTTCGGCCCAGTACAGTCCGCCGCCTGATTGAGGAACATCGTTAGCGCCCGTGGCAATAATTTGTTTGCTACGGCTTATGACGGCTCCGACTTGGCGAGATAGATCTCCAGAGCGTACAGAGCTATTGAATGCCATGAACATGGCAAACTCATCGAAAGTTGGATTTTTATAAGGATGTGAAAAAATAAGCTCGAGAAAACGTTGTAGCCTGTTTTTTACTTGGTCATCATTTTTCCCTAGATTCAAGAAAAAATCAGCTAAGTGGTAAGTGTCCCTTGTTTTCTGGCCGTGATCAAAGCTTTCATCTTCATCGGTTTTTATTAGATCTTTTGCTTGGTCCTGCGAGCATCCTTTGTCATCTGTTAGGTATTTGTGTCGGCGCTTTTCATCGGCATGTATTCCTATTAAATAGAATCCATCGCCATATACTTTTTTGAGGAATTCAACTTCGCGTGGATGTTTTAGTGAATTTATGATGTAGGCTTGTTTTTCTGCTGGATTTTTTCTTTTTTCAGCGATTTTCTTAGTGACGCCGGCGGCGAGAATGGCATTGTTTTTACTGCTTTCCCTTAGTGCGTCACCAGAGTTCATAAGTTGCTTGATGCGATCATACTCGCTGCTGTGCGAACTTAAATTAGGAAGGATTGAAGATACTCTGATTTCCTCTACTTGATAGCCAAACCCGCCCAGCCTATCCTTTAGTGGTCCTAATACTCGACCAGTTTCGGTTCCAACCGCGCTAACAATTCCGATGATTAGTTCGCCATCGTTTACGCCTGCGGTGAGGTACTGTCTCTCAAGTGATGAGCTGGTGGGAGGCAGAGTTTCAATTGCTGTTTCAGTTGTACATGCGTGAGGCTCTAGCGCAGTGGGTTGAGTCGATTTGATTTCTGTTGGGTATAGTAGCGCTGGCACGGATGCTTCAAGTCGCTCTTTACCTGCGCCCTTCCCTTGGAAGTTAATTGAACCAGTGGTTTCAAACCAGTTCATAACTCCAGAATCTAGTCTAAGTATTTTCTTGTTTGGCTGAGAGTCATCCCAAGAGCCACCTAGGGGATTAAGTTTCTGTTGCAGCTCATCAA
>NKIE01000447.1 GCA_002256055.1 Pseudomonas sp. PGPPP3
CAAGGAAGACTGCCACGGCGCTCCACTGGGTGCCGAAGAGATCGCCCTGACCCGCGCCGCGCTGAAGTGGAACCACGGTCCGTTCGAAATCCCGGCCGACATCTACGCCGAATGGGATGCCAAACAAGCCGGTGCCGCCGCCGAAGCTGAGTGGAATAAGCGCTTTGCCGCCTACGCCGCCGCCTTCCCTGAGTTGGCCAGCGAATTTACTCGCCGCAGCAAGGGCGAGTTGCCGGCTGATTTCAGCGCCAAGGCCGCCGCTTACATTGCTGAAGTCGCCGCCAAGGGTGAGACCATCGCCAGCCGTAAGGCCAGCCAGAACACCCTGAACGCTTTCGGCCCGCTGCTGCCGGAGTTCCTCGGTGGTTCCGCCGACCTCGCCGGCTCCAACCTGACCCTGTGGAAAGGCTGCAAGGGCGTTTCGGCTGAAGACGCGTCCGGCAACTACATGTTCTACGGCGTGCGCGAGTTCGGCATGAGCGCAATCATGAACGGCGTGGCCTTGCACGGCGGCTTCGTGCCTTACGGCGCGACCTTCCTGATCTTTATGGAATACGCCCGTAACGCGGTGCGCATGTCAGCACTGATGAAGCAGCGTGTGCTCTATGTATACACCCACGATTCCATCGGCTTGGGCGAAGACGGCCCGACGCACCAGCCGATCGAGCAGATCGCCAGCCTGCGTGGCACGCCGAACGTCGACGCCTGGCGTCCGTGCGATGCGGTGGAGTCGGCGGTGGCTTGGAAGTACGCCATCGAGCGCAATGACGGCCCGTCGGCACTGATTTTCAGCCGCCAGAACCTGCCGCACCAAACGCGTGATGCTCAGCAACTGGCCGATATCGCCCGTGGCGGTTATGTGCTGAAAGACTGCGCCGGCGAGCCCGAACTGATCATCATCTCCACCGGTTCGGAAATCGGCCTGGCGGTGCAAGGCTATGAGGCGCTGACCGCCCAGGGCCGCAAGGTGCGCGTGGTGTCGATGCCGTGCACCAGCGTGTTCGATGCTCAGGACGCCGGCTACAAGCAGGCCGTGCTGCCGTTGCAAGTCAGCGCGCGGATTGCCATCGAAGCCGCCCATGCCGACTACTGGTACAAGTACGTGGGCCTGGAAGGCCGCATCATCGGCATGACCACCTTCGGTGAGTCGGCGCCGGCGCCGGCGTTGTTCGAAGAGTTCGGTTTTACTCTGGACAACGTCCTGGAAACCGCCGCCGAACTGCTCGACGCCTGACCGACTGTAGGGTGGTTAAACGGAGTGATGGGTATCGCTCCGCTTAACCACCCTACGCATGTTCCCATTCGAGAATTCCATGTCCCCACGCCCCTATAAAATCGCGCTCAACGGTTACGGCCGCATCGGTCGTTGCGTGCTGCGTGCGTTGCATGAGCGGGGCGCGGGCAGCGCGATCGAAATTGTCGCGCTCAATGATTTGGCCGATCAGGCCAGCATCGAATACCTGACTCGCTTCGACTCCACCCACGGGCGCTTTCCTGGCGTTGTGGCGGTCGACGGCGACTGTCTGCATATCAACGGCGACTGCGTGAAGGTGCTGCGCCAGAGCACGCCAGAGGCCGTCGACTGGGCCGCCCTGGACGTTGACCTGGTGCTTGAGTGTTCCGGCCAGTACACGACTCGCCAACAGGCCGAGCGCTTCTTGCACGCCGGTGCGCCGCGTCTGTTGCTGTCGCAGCCGATGGCCAGCGAGGCGGACATCGACGCCACCATCGTCTACGGGGTCAATCAGCAGCAGCTGACGGGCGCCGAGTTGCTGGTGTCCAACGCCTCCTGCACCACCAACTGTGGCGTGCCGCTGCTGAAATTGCTGAATGAGGCGATCGGCCTGGAGTATGTGTCGATCACCACCATTCACTCGGCGATGAACGACCAGCCGGTGATCGACGCCTACCACCACGAGGACCTGCGCCGCACGCGCTCGGCTTTCCAGTCAGTGATTCCGGTGTCTACCGGCCTGGCTCGGGGTATCGAGCGGCTGTTGCCGGAGTTGACCGGACGTATCCAGGCCAAGGCCATCCGCGTGCCGACGGTGAATGTCTCGTGCCTCGACATTACCCTGCAGATGGCGCGCGACACCTCGGCTGCCGAGGTCAACCAGCTGCTCCGCGCGGCGGCCGAGAGCGGCCCGCTCAAGGGCTTGCTGGCCTATACCGAACTGCCCCACGCCAGTTGTGATTTCAACCATGACCCGCACTCGGCCATCGTCGATGGCAGCCAGAGCCGCGTTTCCGGCCCTCGGCTGGTGAACCTGCTGGCCTGGTTTGATAACGAGTGGGGGTTTGCCAACCGCATGCTCGACGTCGCCCAATACTGGCTCGACGTTGCCGCTGTTTCCACGACCCAACAGCCCCGACAGGACTGAAAGCCATGACCGTTTTGAAGATGATCGACCTCGACCTCGCCGGTAAGCGCGTGCTGATCCGCGAAGACCTCAACGTCCCGGTAAAAGACGGTGTGGTGAAGAGCGACGCGCGCATTCTCGCGTCCCTGCCGACCATCAAGCTGGCCCTGGAAAAAGGCGCCGCGGTAATGGTCTGCTCGCACCTGGGTCGCCCGACCGAAGGCGAGTTCAGCGCAGAGAACAGCCTGGCACCGGTGGCTGCCTACCTGAGCAAGGCCTTGGGCCGTGACGTGCCGCTGGTGGCCGACTACCTTGGCGGCGTCGACGTACAGCCAGGCCAGGTCGTGCTGTTCGAAAACGTGCGCTTTAACACCGGCGAGAAAAAGAACAGCGACGCGCTGGCCCAGCAATATGCCGCCCTGTGCGACGTGTTTGTGATGGACGCCTTCGGCACCGCTCACCGCGCTGAGGGTTCGACCCATGGCGTGGCCAAGTTCGCTAAG
>NKIE01000448.1 GCA_002256055.1 Pseudomonas sp. PGPPP3
CCTTGTCGCCAACCCCCACACCGAGTTTGGCGGCGGAGCTGTCGCCGATAACGATGCCAAAGCTGCCCGGCGTCAGGGCCGCAAGGCTGCCTTTTTGGAAGTAATCGCCAATGATCGAGACCTCGGCCTCTTCCTGGGGATCAATGGCATTGATCAGCACTTTTTGCACTTCGCCGTTGCTGCTCAGCAAGCCCTGCATCTGCACGAAAGGCGCCACTGCCAGCACCTGCGGATGCTTGGCCATGCTGGCCGCCAGGCTGCGCCAGTCATTGATCGGCACACTGCTTTCCACGGTGGCGTGCGGCACCATGCCGAGCACGCGGGTGCGCATCTCGCGATCAAAACCATTCATCACCGACAGCACGACGATCATCACCAGCACGCCAAGGGCCAGGCCGATCATCGACGTCAGGGAGATAAAGGAAACGAAGTGGTTGCGGCGCTTGGCGCGCGTGTAGCGGGCGCCGATGAAAATGGACAGCGGTCTGAACATAGGAGAAGTATTCGCTGGCGGAAGAAGAGACGTCCTGGTCGGGCCTTGCAGTTCCCGCAACCGCGGACAAGAGACGCGTCAGGCGCTTTTCAGTCCATGCGGCTAGCAGGGTCTGGCTGCGCGCCGTACACTCTGACAACCACTCAGGCCATGGGTTCGCCATGTCGACACAAGACGTAGATGATCGCCGCGAATACTACCGTATCGACGACACGATCGCACTGGATTTCACCCCTCTGTCAGGCGCCAACGCCCAGGCCAACGAGGTGCTGCAGGACGCTTCGCCGCTGTTCAATCTGCTCAGCGATTTACACCTGATGGACTTCGAATCCCAGCACCTGCTGCGCCACATCAGTGAGCGCGACCGTACCCTGGCCAATTACCTGAAAGTGATCAATAAGCGCATTGATCTGCTCGGCCAGGCCCTGGCGCAGAACCTGCTGCGAGATATCGGCGCGCCGCGGCAAGTGTCGATGTCCGAGGGCGGCATCAGCTTCAACAACTTACTGGCCATACCGGCCGGCACGCACCTGGCCATTAAAATGGTGCTCATGCCCCAAGGGCTTGGTCTGCTATTGCGCGCCCAGGTCATCAATTGCCGAGCACGCAACGACGGTCAGTTTGAAATCGGCACCGAATTTGAAGCCTTGACCGACGCTCAGCGTCAGTTACTGGCCCGCCACATTCTGCAAAAGCAGGCCTTGGAGCGCCGTCAGTTGCGCGAACAACCTTAAGGCCCAACAAGGAGCAAGCGTGACAGTCATCTACGGCCACCGCGGCGCCAAAGGCGAAGCACCGGAAAACACCCTCGCCAGCTTTCAGCGCTGCCTGGAGCACGGCGTCAAACGCTGTGAACTGGACCTGCACCTGTCCAGCGACGGCGAGTTGATGGTCATTCATGACCCCACCCTCAAACACACTACCGGCCGCCGCGGCAAAGTCAGCCAGCACAGCGCCGCCGAACTGATGAGCTACGACGCGCGCCAGGGCGGCCCGGACTGGAAACAACCCTGCCCGATTCCGCGCCTGGAAGAACTGTTCCAACACTGCGACTTCGACCACTGGCAGCTGGAAGTGAAAAGCGCCTCACGGGTCAAAGCGGCGTGTATGGCCCTAGCGATCCGCGAACTGGTTGAGCGCTACGGCCTGCTCGACAAGGTCACCGTAACCTCCAGCTCCCGCGTTGTGCTGCGTGCCCTCAAGCGCCTAACCCCGGACTTGTCCCGCGGCCTGGTTGCCGAGTACGCCTGGCTCGACCCACTAAAAGTGGCCAAGCACTACGGCTGTGACCTGCTGGCCCTGAACTGGACCCTATGCACCCCGGAACGCCTGCAAAAAGCCCAGCGCCAGGGCCTGCATGTGTCGGTATGGACGGTCAATGAACCGGCCTTGATGCGTCGCCTGGCGGATTTCGGTGTCGACAGCGTGATCACCGACTTCCCCGGTCTGGCCGCACAAACCCTGAAAAGCTGAAAGCCAAACTGCGCACAATAAAAAACCGACCTCGATGGGTCGGTTTTTTATTGCCTGATTCAGAAACTCTCCCGGTTCGGCCAGTGCCATGCCTGGGAGTCACTGAACGGATCTACCCCGCCCGGCTCAGGCCACCGGCCGGAGCCGCTCAAAAAAGCCGGTTGAGACCATCAAACGCCGCCACCCGATAGGCTTCTGCCATGGTCGGGTAGTTGAAGGTGGTGTTGACGAAATACTTGAGGGTATTGGCTTCGCCCTTCTGGTTCATGATCGCCTGACCGATGTGCACGATCTCCGACGCCTGATAGCCGAAGCAATGCACGCCGAGGATTTCCAGGGTCTCGCGGTGAAACAGAATCTTCAACATGCCCACCGGCTCGGCGGAAATCTGCGCTCGCGCCATGCCCTTGAAGAATGCCTTACCAACCTCGTAAGGGATTTGCTCCTGGGTCAGCTCTTGCTCGTTCTTACCGATCGAGCTGATTTCCGGAATGGTGTAAATGCCTGTCGGCACATCGTTGACGAAACGGCAGCTGTCATTGCCCACCGCATTGCCCGCAGCCGAACGGCCCTGGTCATAGGCGGCACTCGCCAGGCTCGGCCAGCCAATCACGTCACCGGCGGCATACACATTCGGGATCGCAGTTTGGTAGTGCTGATCCACTTCCACCTGGCCACGGCCGTTGGCCTTCAGGCCAATGTTTTCCAACCCAAGCTTGTCGGTGTTGCCAGTACGCCCATTACACCAAAGCAAGGCGTCGGCCTTGATCTTCTTGCCCGACTTCAGGTGCAGGATCACGCCGTGCTCCTGACCCTCAATGCGCTCGTACTCTTCGTGGTGACGAATCGTCACGTTGTTGTTGCTCAGGTGATAACTCAACGCTTGGGAAATCTCGT
>NKIE01000449.1 GCA_002256055.1 Pseudomonas sp. PGPPP3
TAGGCCACCGCCCAGGCATCGAGCACCGCATCGCTGGCCACCTCGGCACCAAGAACCTCGCGGATCGCCCGCAGCAGGCAGCTGCCGACGATCGGGTAGTGCTCGGGCAGGATCTGCAGGGCCACATGCTTGTTGACGATCTGCCCGACCAGCGGGCCCAGGGCGTCGAGGCGTTCGATGTGCTTGGCGTACATCAGCACCGCATTGGCCAGGGCCCGTGACTGCGCGCCGCTGGCCTGGTGGGCCTGGTTGAACAGGCCGCGTACTTCGGGGTACTCGTTGAGCATGATGCGGTAGAAGTGCGCGGTGAGGGTTTCACCGCCGCTTTCCAGCAGTGGCACTGTGGCTTTGATCAGGTTAAGTTGCGCGGGGCTGAGCATGGGGGCAATTCCTGGTGGTGGTGGGTTGTTCTGGTCTTTAATCCATGATTCATGCCAGGTTTAAAATCTTTTAAATTCAATGATTTATATTTTTTATGAGTCAATTAGACTGCATTTTGTGTAGGGTCTATATGACTCAGGTGGAGTCGATATGACTACTAGTCCGCTGCTTGCCACGCTGCTGCCGCTGGTTGCCGACCTGTCCCGCGAGCTGCCCGAGGCCGAGCGTTACCGGCGCCTGCTGGAGGCCCTGCGCGAGCTACTGCCTTGCGATGCCACGGCGCTGTTGCGCCTGGAGGGCGAGGAGCTGGTGCCCCTGGCGGTGGATGGGTTGAGCGCCGACACCCTCGGTCGGCGCTTCAAGGTGGCCGAGCAGCCGCGCCTGCAGGCCTTGCTGGCCAGCCCGCAGCCGACCCACTTTGCCGCCGACTGCGGCCTGGCCGATCCCTACGACGGTCTGGTGGAGTGCCATGGTGGGCAGTTGGAGGTGCATGACTGCCTGGGCTGCGCCCTGTACCTGGATGAGCGTCCCTGGGGCGTGCTGACCCTCGATGCGCTCAACCCGCAGCGTTTTTCCAGCGCCGACCTGGACACCCTGGAGGCCTTTGCCAGTCTGGCGGCGGCCACGGTCAAGGCCAGCGAACGGATGCAGAAACTGGCCCACCGTGCCGAGACCGAGCACGAGTTGGCCGAGCTGTACAAACGCGCCGCCGGTCAGGCTGCGCCGCGCCAGATGGTCGGCCAGAGCGCCGCCCACAAGCGTCTGCTCGATGAGGTGATGCTGGTCGGCAACAGCGAGCTGAATGTGTTGATCAGCGGCGAAACCGGGGTCGGCAAGGAACTGGTCGCGCAGGCCATTCATGGCCATTCGCCGCGCGCCCAGGCACCGATGGTCAGTCTCAATTGCGCGGCGTTGCCGGAAAACCTGATCGAGAGCGAGTTGTTCGGCCATGTGCGCGGGGCTTTTTCCGGCGCCCTGCAGGACCGGCGCGGCAAGTTCGAGCTGGCCGATGGCGGCACCCTGTTTCTCGATGAGGTCGGTGAACTAACGCTGACCGCCCAGGCCAAGCTATTGCGCGTGCTGCAGTGCGGCCAGTTGCAGCGCGTCGGCGCTGATCGTGAGTTGCGCGTGGATGTGCGGGTGCTGGCGGCCACTAACCGGGATCTGGCGCAGGAGGTGCGCGCCGGGCGCTTTCGTGCCGACCTCTATCACCGTCTGAGTGTTTACCCGCTGCGGGTCCCGGCGCTGCGCGAGCGGGGTCGCGACGTGTTGCTGCTGGCCGGCTTCTTCCTTGAGGAGAACCGCCCGCGCCTGGGTCTGCGCAGCCTGCGGCTGGCCGCCGATGCCCAGGCGGCGCTGCTCGGTTATGACTGGCCGGGCAATGTGCGTGAATTGGAGCACCTGCTCGGCCGCGCCGCCCTCAAGGCGCTGGCGGCCTGTGCCGAGCGACCGCGGATTCTCAGTTTGCAGGCGCGCGATCTGCAATTGCCCGGGCAGACCGAGAGTGCCGGCGCTGGGCTCGAGGCCGAGCCGTTGCCGGCGGCCAGCGGCGATTTGCGTCAGGCGGTGGATGCCTACCAGCGCCGCCTGATTGCCGATTGCCTGCAGCGCCAGCAGGGCAGTTGGGCGGCCGCCGCCCGTGAACTGGGTCTGGATCGTGCCAACCTCAATCGTCTGGCCCGGCGTCTGGGCTTGCGTTAGGGCACGGCAGAATTGCCGGGCGGGCAACGGTTATACTACGCCGCCGTGCCGGCCGTGGTTGCGGGTGCTGTTTGTCGAGGAGTTTGCGTGGCCCATCTTGCCCAGCGTCGCTGGTACCCCATCGTTTTTGCCATTGCTGGCCTGGTGCTGTTGCCGCTCAGCGTGCTGCTGCTCAGTTGGCAGGAAGTCGATGGCGAGATCTGGGCGCACCTGTGGCAAACCCAGATGCCGCGCCTGCTGGGCAATACCCTGACGTTGCTGCTCGGCGTTGGCGTCGGCGTGACCCTGCTGGGGGTCAGCCTGGCCTGGCTCACCAGCCTCTGCGAATTTCCCGGTCGGCGCTGGCTGGACTGGGCACTGATGCTGCCGTTTGCGATCCCAGCGTATGTGCTGGCGTTCGTTTTTGTCGGCCTGCTGGATTATGCCGGGCCGCTACAGAGCCTGCTGCGCGAGTATGTGGACAGCAGCCTGCGCCTGCCGCGGGTGCGCTCCACCGGCGGGGTGATCGTGGTGCTGGTGCTGGTGTTCTATCCCTACGTTTATCTGCTCGCCCGGGCGGCCTTTCAGGCCCAGGGGCGCGGCTTGCTGGAAGCGGCGCGGGTGCTCGGTCAGTCGCCTTGGCAGGCGTTCTGGCGGGTGGCCTTGCCGGTGGCGCGGCCAGCCATTGGTGCAGGTCTGGCCCTGGCGCTGATGGAAACCCTGGCGGATTTCGGCGCGGTGTCGGTGTTCAACTTCGACACCTTCACCACCGCCATTTACAAGACCTGGTACGGCTTCT
>NKIE01000450.1 GCA_002256055.1 Pseudomonas sp. PGPPP3
CTACGCAAGCTCAATGTGCACAACCGCGTGCAGGCGATTCTCTCCGCCGGCGACATCGACTTCGCCGCCTATTTGCGCCGTTGAGCCCAGCGACCCTGTAGAGCCCAACGAACCACGCTGATCGACGGCAATTGAGCTGGCGCGAAAGAGTCCAGTCTTGATAGCAGACCGGAAGTTTTGTGTGTCGTTATCCGCTTACTTGGCATGACCGATTGTCGCGTGTGCCTGACGAGTGGGCTTCGCCCCTCACGGGCGAGTTACTTTCTCTTTGCTTGTGCAAAGAGAAAGTAACCAAAGAGAAAACACACCCGGCATCCGGGTCTCGCTACGCTCGGCTTCCCTCATTCCGGTGCCGCTCCGGGGGCCGTGCCGAAGGGCCATCCCTGGCCAGTCGGCACTCTCGCCGCATCCATGCGGCTCGTCCCCCTACGCAACACCTCCACTCGGACTCCTGACGGGACCCGGTCACGCGCCTGCACGCTCACCTCAAGGCATTACTCTGCAGTGTCTGTACTGTTTTTTGACTGCGTTGGCCCAGACACCGCCCAAGCCCCCTTCAGGAGGCCGAGCGCAATCGTCGTGGAGCGGGTTGAGCGGCATGGATGCCGCGAGAGCTGCGATGGGCCAGGGATGGCCCTTCGCAGCGTGCCCACAGAGCGATGATGGCGCGAGGGAACCCCGGCGCAGCCGGGGCCGGATGATGGGGCGGCCTTCTTTTTGGTTACTTTTTCTTGGCCAGGCAAGAAAAAGTAACTCGCCCGAGAGGGGCGAAATGAAAGGTTGAATTCAACTCGCTAATGAGCCGGACGCTGAACCCTGGAACATATGATTACCAGTCCGGTATCAGACCCAAATGAGCCCTACCCCCCCAAGCCACCACGTTCCAGCAAATGGCTCATCGCCGTCTTCAGTTTCATCGGCCGTACCGGCTTGTGCATCAGGGTGTGGCCGAGTTCGCGCAGTTGCAGTTTCAGCTCGTTGCTGTAGTTAGCGGTGATCATCAGGGCCGGCAGTGGTGAGCTGCGGCGAGCATTGATTTGCGCCACTGCATCGACACCGTTGCGGTCGTCGTCGAGGTGGTAGTCAGCAATCAATAGGTCGGCGTCGGCGTGGTAGTTGTCCACCTGGCGCGCCAGGTCTTCGGCTGACAAGGCAGTAACCACCTGGCAGCCCCAGGCTTCCAGCAGAGTGCGCATGCCGGCGCAGATGGCGGCGTCGTTATCCAGCACCCAGACGCGGGCGCCGCTGAGGCGCTCGATCAGCAAATCAGGCAGCGCCGGTTCCAGACGGGCACGGGGCGCGCGACTGGTCAGCGGCACGTCGATGGCAAACATCGAGCCCTTGCCCGGCGTCGAGCTGACCCGAATGCGGTGGCCGAGCATGCCGGCGATTTTGTCGACGATGGCCAGGCCCAAGCCCAGGCCGCGGTCCTGCTTGCGCTGGCTGACATCGCCGCGCTTGAACTCTTGGAAGATCTCGCCGAGCTTGTCTTCGGCGATGCCGACGCCGGTGTCCCAGACCTCGATCGACAGGCTCTGTCGATGCCGTCGGCAACCAAGCAGGATGCGCCCCTCGCGGGTGTAGCGGATGGCGTTGCTGAGCAGGTTGCGCAGAATCCGCGCGAGCAACTGGATGTCGCTGCGCACCAGCGCTGAGCTGGGCACAAAGTCCAGGCGCAGGCCTTCGCTGCCGGCGATCTGGTGGTATTCGGCGGCCAGGTTTTGCAGCAGTTCGCTGACCGCGAACGGGGCGATATCGGCCTTGATCACCCCGGCGTCGAGCTTGGAAATATCCACTAGGGTGCCGAGCAGGCTTTCTACATCTTCCAGAGAATTACTGACGTTGCGCACCAGGGCGACGCTGTCGGCGAGATCGCGTTTTTCCAGCAGCGCGCTGGTAAACAAGCGCGCTGCGTTCAGCGGTTGCAGCAAGTCGTGGCTGACGGCAGCGAGGAATTTGGTCTTCGACAGGTTGGCCTGCTCGGCCTCGCCCTTGGCCTCGCGCAGGCGCGCTTCCATCTGTGTGCGCTCGTCGATTTCGCGGCGCAGCTGGGTGTTGAGGTCGGTGAGTTCCGTGGTGCGTTCACGCACCCGCTGCTCTAGGTGCTGATAGGCCTGATGCAAGGCTTCGGCGGTGCGCCGGCGTTCGGTGATGTCGCGGATCAGCACGAAGATACCCAGCACTTCGCCGCTGGCCTGCCGGTTTGGCACGTATGAGCGCAGCATGTAGCGCTCCTGGCCGTCGTGGTTGGTTTCCGCCACCTCGAAGGTCACGCTCTCGCCGGACAGCGCTCGCTCGATATAGGGCTCCAGGCGCCGGCAATGCTCCTCCGGGTGCACCTCGCGCAGGCTCTGGCCGAGCATCGCGCCGCGGGGCCAGCAGTACCATTCCTCATAGACCTTGTTGGTGAATTCGTAGACCAGGTCAGCCGTCAAGTAGGCGATCAGCGCCGGCACGTGGTCGGTGATCAAGCGAATCCAGCGCTCGCTTTCGCTCAGGGCCTCGGCATGCCGGTAGCGCTCGGTGATGTCGGTGAAGGTGTTGACGAAGCCGCCGGTGGGCAGCGGATGGGTGCGCACCTCCAGCATGCGACCATCGAACAGGCGCAGCTCCAGTTCCTCGATACGCTTGCCACCGGCATCGCGGCTGGCCGGTGTGAGCAGGGCCAACTCGCTGTCGGCCATGACCTCGGCGAATGGCCGGTGGGCGTTGATCGGCGCCAGGCCGCAGAGGTCGAGAAAGCGGTGATTCCACAGCTCCAGCTGGCCTTCGGCGTTGACCATCGCCATGCCCTGGGACAGGTTGTCCATGGCCCGTTGCAGCAGCCGCGACTTCTGCGCCAGGGCCTGTTCGCGG
>NKIE01000451.1 GCA_002256055.1 Pseudomonas sp. PGPPP3
GGGTAGGGCAGCAGGCGCAGGATCGAGTGGGCGGTGACCGATTTGCCCGAGCCGCTCTCGCCCACCAGGGCCAGGGTCTCGCCTTTGCGGATGTCGAAGCTGACACCTTCGACCACTCGTTGGCGCTGATCGCCGCTGACAAATTCGACGGCCAGGTCGCGTACTTCAATCAGGTTGTCGGGGTTTACGCACTGGGTCATCTCACTTCCTCGGGTCGAAGGCATCGCGTGCGGCTTCGCCAATAAACACCAGCAAACTCAACATCAGGGCCAGCACGGCGAAGGCGCTGATACCCAGCCACGGCGCTTGCAGGTTGGACTTGGCTTGGGCCACCAGTTCGCCCAAGGAAGGGGCGCCCGGTGGCAGGCCGAAGCCGAGGAAATCCAAGGCGGTGAGGGTGCCGATGGCGCCGGTGAGGATGAACGGCATAAAGGTCATGGTCGAGATCATGGCGTTGGGCAGGATGTGCCGGTACATGATCGCGCTGTTCTGCATGCCCAAGGCGCGGGCGGCGCGCACGTACTCAAGGTTGCGGCCGCGTAGAAATTCGGCACGTACCACGTCCACCAGGCTCATCCAGGAAAACAGCAGCATGATGCCCAGCAACCACCAGAAATTCGGCTGTACGAAGCTGGCCAGGATGATCAGCAGGTAGAGCACCGGCAGGCCGGACCAGACCTCCAGAAAACGCTGGCCGATCAGATCGACCCAGCCGCCGTAGAAACCCTGCAGGGCGCCGGCCAGCACGCCGATAATCGAGCTGAGCAGGGTTAGGGTCAGGGCGAACAACACCGAGATGCGAAAGCCGTAGATCAGCCGCGCCAGCACGTCACGACCCTGATCGTCGGTGCCGAACCAGTTGGCGCTGGAGGGCGGGGCCGGTGCGGGAATCTTCAGGTCGTAGTTGATGCTGCTGTAACTGAACGGAATCGGCGGCCAGATCATCCAGCCCTGTTTGGCCTCGATTAGCTCGCGAATGTAGGGGCTCTTGTAGTTGGCTTCCAGGGGGAACTCGCCGCCAAACACGGTTTCCGGGTAGCGCTTGAGCACCGGGAAGTACCAGTCGCCCTGGTATTCGACCAGCAGCGGTTTGTCGTTGGCGATCAGCTCGGCGCCCAGGCTGAGGATGAACAAGCCGAGGAATAGCCACAGTGACCACCAGCCTCGTTTGTTGGCCTTGAAGCGCTCGACGCGCCGACGATTGATGGGGGTGAAATTCATATCAACCCTCCCGGCTTTCAAAGTCGATGCGAGGATCGACCAAGGTGTAGGTGATGTCGCCGATCAATTTCACCACCAGGCCCAGTAAGGTGAAGATAAACAGGGTGCCGAACACCACGGGATAGTCGCGGTTAATCGCGGCTTCAAAACTCAACAAGCCCAGGCCGTCGAGGGAGAAGATCACCTCGATCAACAGCGAGCCGGTAAAGAAAATGCCGATCAGCGCCGAGGGAAAGCCGGCGATTACCAGCAGCATGGCGTTGCGGAAGATGTGCCCGTAGAGCACGCGGGTTTCGCCCAGGCCCTTGGCGCGGGCGGTGACCACGTACTGCTTGTTGATCTCGTCGAGAAAGCTGTTCTTGGTCAGGAAGGTCAGGGTAGCGAAGTTGCCGATTACCAGGGCGGTGACGGGCAGGGCGAGGTGCCAGAAGTAGTCTTTGATCTGCTCGAACAGGCTGAGCTCGTCGAAATTGTTCGAGGTCAGGCCACGTAAGGGGAACCAATCGAAATAGCTGCCGCCGGCAAACACCACGATCAGCAGGATGGCAAACAGGAACGCCGGAATGGCGTAGCCGACGATGATCGCCGAGCTGGTCCAGATGTCGAAGTTGCTGCCGTGTCGCGTGGCCTTGGCAATCCCCAGAGGGATCGACACCAGGTACATGATCAGGGTGCTCCACAGCCCGAGGGAGATGGAAACCGGCATCTTCTCGATGATCAGGTCGGTGACCTTGGCGTCGCGGAAGAAGCTTTCACCAAAGTCCAGGTGCAGGTAGTTGACCAACATGATCCAGAAGCGCTCGTGGGCCGGCTTGTCGAAACCGTACATGCGCTCGATTTCGCCTACCAGTTCCGGGTCCAGGCCCTGGGCGCCGCGGTAGTTGGAACCGGCCACCGAGACCTCGGCACCGCCGCCGGCGATGCGGCTGGTGGCGCCGTCGAAGCCTTCCAGCTTGGCGATCATCTGTTCCACCGGGCCGCCGGGGGCGGCCTGGATGATCAGGAAGTTGATCAGCAAGATGCCAAACAGGGTGGGAATGATCAGCAGCAGCCGTCGAAAGATATACGCCAGCATCTTATTGCTCCGTGCTTGCAGGTACTGGTGCAGCCGGAGCGTCCGTTTTGCTCCACCAGGTCATTAGGCCGACGTCGTACAACGGGGTCACCTCAGGATGTTGCAGGCGGTCCCAGTAGGCCACGCGCCAGGTCTTGATGTGCCAGTTGGGAATCACGTAGTGGCCGGCGAGCAGCACGCGGTCCAGGGCGCGGGTGTGAGTGACCAGGCTCTGCCGCGACTCAGCATTGATCAGGCCCTCGACCAGGCTGTCGACGGCAGGGTCCTTGAGGCCGATAAAGTTGCGGCTGCCGGGGTTGTCGGCGCTCGCTGAGTGCCAGTATTCGCGCTGTTCATTGCCTGGCGAGCTGGACTGACCGAAGCCACCGACGATCATGTCGAAGTCGCGCGAGCGCAGGCGGTTGATGTACTGGGACACATCGACCCGGCGAATCACCAACTCGATGCCGAGGTCGGCGAGGTTGCGTTTGTACGGCAGCAGCACGCGCTCGAAATCAGTCTGGGCGAGCAAAAACTCCAGGCTGCCGGGCTCAGGCGTTCTGCAAGTTTCTCCTCGTG
>NKIE01000452.1:0-902 GCA_002256055.1 Pseudomonas sp. PGPPP3
CAAATCCCTCAGCAACCACCTGCCTAGCCAGATCGGCCTGGACGGCGTGCGCGCCGGCCTGCTGCGCGAGTTGACCGACGCCGCCACCTTCGCCGAACCGACCTTGCTGGCCGCTGCGATCAAGCGCCTGCCACTGACGCTGGTGCGCACCCGACCATTGGATGAAGCGATCAGCACCGCCGGCGGCGTGCCCTTCGAGGCGTTGACCGAACAACTGATGCTGCGCCAACTGCCCGGGGTGTTCTGCGCCGGCGAGATGCTCGACTGGGAAGCCCCCACCGGCGGCTACCTGCTCACCGCCTGCTTCGCCAGCGGCCGCGCCGCCGGGCTGGGCATGCATGACTGGCTACAGTCACGGACAAACTAGAACGATAGTGCTAGATTCGCGACACCCACCCCGCACGAGTCCATACCCATGTCCCTGCACTTTCGCCCTGCCCACGCCGGGGATGTCGATGCCGCCGTCGGCCTGATCTACAGCTCCGGCCCGGCGGCCTTCGATTATGTGTTCGGCGGTACGCCCAAAGGCACCGCCCAGAGCTTTCTGCGCAAAGCCTTCGTCAGCGGCGCCGGGCAATTTGGTTGCCGTCAGCACTGGGTCGGCGAACAAGACGGTCAGGTGGTTGCCGCCGGCACCGCTTTGAGCGGCGAAGTGAACCTGCGCAACATGGCCGTCGCGGCAGCGCAAATTATCGGTTTTTATGGCCCTCGGCATTGCTGGCGGGTCTTGTGGCGCGGCCTGCAGATGGAGCGCATCGTCATGCCACCGCCCAAGCGCACCTTCTATCTCGCCCATCTGGGCGTCAGCAGCGCCCTTACTGGACAGGGTATTGGCAGTCAGCTGATTGAGTTTCTTCTGCAGCAGGCCCGGGGCGCAGGCTTTGCCAGGACGGCGCTGGATG
>NKIE01000452.1:912-2853 GCA_002256055.1 Pseudomonas sp. PGPPP3
GTTTCCGCCGGCAACCCGAATGCTCAGCGCCTGTACGAACGCTTGGGCTTTTTCGTGCAGGTCGAGCGTGCGTCTCATCTGCCCGGCATTGCCGCGCATCGCTATCTGCAGCGACCGCTCTGAGCCGGACTCGCACGCAGCAGCCCTGAACGGCTATGCTGGAGGCAAGCCGGCAAGCGAACCGGCACCTTATCTGCGTACGGTGGTAGCCCGACAGTGATTCCTCTTCTGGTCTGCGATGACTCCATGATGGCGCGCAAGCAGCTGATTCGCGCGCTGCCGGCCGAATGGCCGGTGACCATCAGCCAAGCCAACCACGGCGAAGAAGCCATGCAGATGCTGCGTCAAGGCCTGGCGGAAGTGATGCTGCTGGACCTGACTCTGCCGGTGATGGACGGCTTCGAGGTGCTGGCCGCGCTCCGTGATGAAGGCCTCAGCTGCAAGGTCATCGTGGTCTCCGGCGACGTCCAAGAAGAAGCCATTCGCCGAGTCAACGAACTCGGTGCCCTGGCCTTTATCAAAAAACCCGCCGACCCAGAAAAACTGCGTGAGACCCTCAGCAATCTGGGCCTACTTGCACCGCCCGCCCCCGCGAGCGCCACAACAGCACCCGCTCCGGTAGCGGTGCCACCAAGACCTGCGTTCGAACTGAAGGTCAACTTCCGCGATGCCCTGCGCGAGATCAGCAACGTCGCCATGGGCCGCGCCGCCGCCTTGCTGGCCAAGGTACTGGGCGTATTTGTGCAGCTGCCGGTGCCGGCGGTAAATATCTTCGAGGTCAGCGAACTGCACATGACCCTCGCCGATGCTCAGCGCGGCGAGCGCTTCAGCGCCCTGTGCCAGGGGTTTATCGGCGACGGCATCGCTGGCGAAGCCTTGCTGCTGTTTCACGATTCGGAAATTGCCGACATCAGCCGGCTGTTCAAGTGGCAACCCAAGGATGAAACAGAAACGTCGGAGATGCTTCTGGACCTGGCCAGCATCCTGATTGGTGCCTGCCTGAGCGGCATTTCTGAGCAGATCGACGTGCGCTTCTCCCAAGGCCACCCGCAACTGCTGGGCCTGCACGGTTCCATCGACAGCCTAATTCACGTCAACCAGCAGCGCTGGCGCAAAACCTTGGCGGTGGAGATCAGCTACAGCCTGGAAGGCCATAACGTGCATTTCGACCTGTTGCTGCTGTTCACCGAAGACTCGATCCAGCGCCTCAGCCACAAGATCAACTACCTGCTCAACTAGGTTCGCAAGCGAGAAGCCGGCATGCCCGCACAGATCGACATCAAAGAAGTTCACTGGCTACTGGATATCGTCCAGTGCATCGATGTGGGCGTGATCGTGCTCGACCGCCAGTACCAGATCGAAGTGTGGAACAGCTTTATGGAAAACCATTCGGGCATGGGCCCGGATGAGGTTTACGGCAAATCGTTGTTCGGCTTATTCGCGGAAATCGACGAAGCCTGGTTCCGCCGCAAGGTCGACACCGTGGTGCAACTGGGCACCCGCGCCTTCAGCCTGTGGGAACAGCATCCATATCTGGTGCACTTCAAGAACTACCAGCCGATCACCGGGCAAGCCGACTTCATGTACCAGAACGTCACCCTGCTGCCGCTGACCGCGGCCAACGGCGCGGTCGAGCACATCTGCGTGGTGATCTACGACGCCACTGAAGCGGCCGTGCACAAGCGCCAGCTGGAAGCCTCCCGCAGTCAATAGCAGCAAGCACGTCTACGAATCAGCTCCACTCATCAGACTCAGCAACGGGCGTTTCCGGCAGCGGGGTCGGCGCTTGCAACTCCGGCACAGGCTGCGGCATCTCGAACGCGGGCGGTGGTGTTTCCACAAGCTCGTTATAGGCGGGCACCACCTGCGGCAGTTCCGGTGCAACGATGCCCTGCTCGGCGATCTCGTTGTAGTCCGGGACCACGATGCCTGGCGCTGGCG
>NKIE01000453.1 GCA_002256055.1 Pseudomonas sp. PGPPP3
GGACAACAACCAGACCGCCAACCTGATTCACCTGGTGGATGCCGGCGTGCGCTCGTTCAAGATCGAGGGCCGCTACAAGGACATGAGCTATGTGAAGAACATCACCGCTCATTACCGTCAGGAGCTGGATGCGATTCTTACCCAGCGCCCAGAACTGGCGCGCAGTTCCAGCGGTCGCACCGAGCACTTCTTCACCCCGGACACGGAAAAGACCTTCCACCGCGGCAGCACCGACTATTTCGTCAGCGACCGCAAGATCGACATCGGCGCGTTCGAGTCGCCCAAATTCGTCGGCCTGCAGGTGGGCGAAGTGCTCAAGGTCGGCAAGCACGATCTGACCGTACAAACCACTGAGCAGTTGAATAACGGTGACGGTCTCAATGTGCTGATCAAGCGTGAAGTGGTGGGCTTTCGCGCCAACACTGCCGAGCAACTGGCCCAGTTCGAGCAGGACGGCGTAAACGTGTGGCAGTACCGCGTGGTGCCCAACGAGATGCCGGCCGAGCTCAAGCAGCTGCGCCCGCAGCATGTGCTCAACCGCAACCTCGACCACAACTGGCAGCAGGCACTGTTGAAGACCTCCTCCGAGCGCCGCGTGGCGGTCAGTTGGCAAGCCAGATTGAGCGAGGCGCAGCTGTGCCTGAGCGTCACCAGCGAGGAGGGGATTTGCGTTGAGGTCAGCCTCAACGGTCCGTTCGGCCCGGCCAAGGATGCCGAGCAGGCCCGCGCCCAACTGAGCGACACCCTGAGCAAGCTGGGCACCACCATCTATTACGTCACCGCTGTGCAGATCGATGCACCGCAGGCGTTGTTCGTGCCTAACTCGCAACTCAAGGCCCTACGCCGCGAGGCCATCGAGGCGTTGACCGCCGCACGAATTGCCGGCCACCCGCATGGCAGCCGCAAGCCGGTCAGCGTGCCGCCGCCGGTGTACCCGGAGTCGCACCTGACCTTCCTCGCCAACGTCTACAACGACAAGGCGCGCGCGTTTTATCAGCGCTATGGCGTGCAACTGATTGATGCCGCCTACGAGGCCCATGAGGAAGCCGGCGAGGTACCGGTGATGATCACCAAGCACTGCCTGCGCTTCTCCTTCAACCTGTGTCCCAAGCAGGCCAAGGGCGTTACCGGCGTGCGCACCAAAGTGGCGGACATGCAGCTGATTCATCAGGACGAAGTGCTGACCCTGAAGTTCGACTGCAAGCCGTGCGAGATGCACATCATCGGCAAGATGAAGGGCCATATCCTCCATCAGCCACAACCCGGCAGCGCCGCCAGCTCGGGCGGCATGGTCGGCCATATCAGCCCCGAAGACCTGCTGAAAACCATCAAGCGCAAGCCAGCCAACAAGCCGCATTGATGGCGCTGACACGCTAACAGAGGCTTAATCCAGCTCGCCGGCCCGCAGCACTTGGCCGTGCATGTCGGTGATGCCGCGCAGGCCGACGCCGAAGGTGGCGAAACCCAGGCGATGGCGGTGGCTGCGGTAGTCCAGGCGGTCATGATGATGGCCATGGAAGACCGTGCTCACGCCTAGGCTTTGGCCCAACTCATCAAGCACGCTGAAGCCATGGGGATGGGCGCTGGGCGCCTCATGGGTGACCAGAATGTCGGCCTGGGCGCTGAACAACGCGGCCAAGTCACTGGGAAAAATGGTGCTGCGGTGCTTGCGCGGCACCCCGTCACGCCACAGATTGCCCTTGCCACAGCGCGTCGCAAAGGCCTGCGGTGTCAGGTAATTCCACGGCTGCGGCGGCATCCACACCTGACCGCGAAACACGCCACCCAGACCGGCCACTCGCACGCCAGCAATTTCCACCACCCGCCCATGCAGGTTTCTGTCGGCCAGTTGCGAGCCAAACAGGTTGTCGTAATAGAGGTCGTTGTCGGTGTCGTGATTACCGTGGATAAACCACACCTCGGTGAGATCAAGAATACTCGCCAGCTCCACGTCCAGCGGCCGCCGGGCCTGTATATCGCCCAGCAACACGATGGCCGCAGGGCGATGCAGCATGACGGCATCAAGCACATGACCGAAGCGCGTATGGGGGTCGCCGAAGAACAGGATCACTCAAGCCCTCCGCTTGGCAGGACCATCAGAACGGCCGCCCGAGGTAAAAATAAAAGCTGCTGTTGCCATCCTCGGCGCGGCCATAGCCTAGGTATAACGGTCCAATAGGGCTGTCGGAGCCGATAAACACGCTGCTGGATTTGAGCCAGTCTTCCGAATTGCCGGCCACCAGCGGATTACCGATGCGCCCGACCTCCAGTGATACGCCGCCGTAGGCACCCTCCAGCAGGGAGCCGGGCATGATCCGGTGGTAATACATCACGCGTCCGAACTGCAGACTTTCGCCGAGCAATTGACCGGTGGAATAGCCAGACTGTTGAAGAAACCCACCCCACTGAAAGTTTTCATAACGCGGCAGCGGGTTGCTGCCGAGTTGGTCAGCGGCGCGCGCATAGAAGTTGAAGGTGTGATCGCCATATGACAAGACACCGTTGCCCTCGGCAGTCCAGTAAGCGTATTCCTCGTCAGCACCCAAGCTGCCTTGCGAATCAAACAGATTGACCTCACTGCGCCAGCCCGAACGAGGGAAATACACGCTGTCGAGTTGATCCAGACGCAGACGACCGGTAAAGGCCCCGGCCTGGATACGGTCCTCCCCTGGAGAGAGGATTTGCGGGCCGGTATGCAGCTCCGGCTGCAGAACCCCACCGACCACGCCCAGGCGCAGTTCGCCGTAGCGATTGAACTGACTGCCCACATCAAAACCAGTCAGGCCGGAGGTGACTTGGTAGCTGGCGACGCGATCATCGTCCTGGTAAAGATCAGCGGTGCTGCGTTCAAGG
>NKIE01000454.1 GCA_002256055.1 Pseudomonas sp. PGPPP3
GCAGCTACAGCGCGGCCGCCTGCTTTATCCGCCCGGATTACCCTGTGGGTTCGGTCGCCGAGGTTTCGTCCACCCACTCGCCGCCGCCCTGGCCATACACGCTGGTGCTGGAGACAAACAGCACCCGCCGCGGCCGTTGCCCGTGCTGCGCCAGCCAGCTCAGCACATGGCGCAGGCCATCAATATAGGCGGCGCGATAGCCGGCCTCGCTGCCTTCGCTGGCGGCCAGGCAATAGACCAGATAATCCAGCTCGCCCGCCGGCCAAGCCGGCGGACATAGATCGCCGTGCAGGTCCGCAGCCACCGGCAGCACACCGGCCGGCAAACGACTGCCAACATCGCCGCAACCGGCAATCAGCAACGAAGGTGAAGAGGTCATGGGCAGGCTCCGCAAACAAAGGGGGCCAGCCTACTCCGCAGCCTCAGCAGCGCCAAGCAGACATGCTCAACTACGCCACAATGACCTCTGCGGTCTCCGCGACAAGACGCGCCAACCGTGGCCTGCAGCACGAGCACTGCGACAAATCGCCCAACCCCGAATCCTTTTTTGCCGTGCTAGAGTTTGCAACATGAAACTGGCCCGCCATCACCGCTCGCTACTGGCCTGGACGCTCTACGCCTGCGTCCTGTTCAACGCGCTCGCCTGCAGCCTGGGCCATGCACAGAGCGCCGGCCTGCAACTCAGCGGCCTCGATAACCTGTTCTGCAGCGTCAATGACAGCGCAGCCACGGACAGCGCCGACGACAGCCAGAGCGGCATCCCCAGCAGTCCAAGCTGTGCGCTGGGCAGCACCATCACCCTAAGTCTTGGCCTGTTACTGGGCCTCAGTTGGCTGCTACGCCGCGGCCACGAGCATTTCCCGCCCCGCTCGCCCGAGCGACAGCTCACCCCACGCATCGCCTGGCCCAGCGCCAACCCTCGCGCCTCCCCGTCACTGTCTTGCTGATCGGCCCCCGGCGCGCTTAGTCGCACTGCGGGCTCACACCGCGCTTACGACAGTTATCCGCTCTGCCTCGCCCGTCGCGTCAATCGCGACCGATACCAGCCCTGGCTGAGCCTGCGTGAAGAACAGCGCTATCCACCTGGCCGCAGGCTTATGTGCCCTGCCGCCTGATGAGGCGATGTCAGCGACACATGCGCAAATGAGCATGGGAGGCTTTATCAAGTGATAATGATTTGCAATAATAGCCAAATACTTACGGCTCAGCCCCCTGCGGCAACCGCACCTCACTCTTCTTTTTTCGGACCGGCCACCATGAACCTGATGCCCCTTACCATGCGCGCCTCGTCCTTCGTCCGCGCCCTGCTGGCCACGACTGCACTGGCCTGCCTGACCATCGCCGCGCCGAGCATGGCTGACGAACCCGTGCCGTCCGCAGTAACTGCCAGCGCTACCAGCGCCGCGCCAGCCAGCAGCGCAGGCCTGCCCGCGGTCGTGGCCGGGAGTGAAACCGCTACGGAAAACACCGAGGCGCCACTCGACGGAGCCGTGCTCAGCCACGACATGTCGCCCTGGGGCATGTTCCAGAACGCCGACGTGATCGTCCGGGGCGTGATGATTGGCCTGGCCCTGGCCTCGGTACTGACCTGGACCATCTGGCTAAGCAAAAGCGTTGAATTGCTTGCCGCTAAACGCCGACTGCAGGCCGAGCTGCGCAGCCTGAAACAGGCCCGCTCGCTGAGCGAGGCTCAGCGCACCCACCAGGGTGGCCTGAGCCAACTGCTGATCGAAGATGCCCAACACGCGCTGGCGCTGTCGGCCCAGGCACGCGGCAACGATGGCATCAAAGAGCGCGTCAGCTTCCGCCTGGAGCGCCTGGTGGCCGCCAGCGGCCGGGAGATGAGCAAGGGCACTGGCGTGCTGGCCACCATCGGTTCTACCGCCCCCTTCGTCGGCCTGTTCGGCACCGTCTGGGGGATCATGAACAGCTTTATCGGCATCGCCAAATCACAGACCACCAACCTCGCAGTGGTCGCCCCCGGCATCGCCGAAGCGCTGCTGGCCACGGCCCTGGGCCTGGTGGCGGCGATCCCGGCGGTGGTCATCTACAACGTCTTCGCCCGCTCGATTACCGGCTACAAAGCCCAGGTGGCAGACGCCTCGGCCCAAGTGCTGCTGCTGGTCAGCCGCGACCTCGACTTGCCGGGCAACGAACGCGTGGCACCCGCCAAAACCCAGCCGCATATGGTCAAGGTGGGTCGAGAAAACGCCATGGGCACGACGACCTTCAGGAAAACCACGAAATCAACGTCACGCCCTTTATCGACGTGATGTTGGTACTGCTCATCATCTTTATGGTGGCCGCGCCGTTGGCCACCGTTGACGTCAAGGTCGACCTGCCAGCGGCCAGCGCCACCCCGCAACCGCGCCCGGACAAGCCGCTGTACCTGACGGTGAAGGAAGACCACAGCCTGTTTCTCGGCGACCAGCCGATCGAACGCACGCAACTGGCCCAGGCTCTAGACCAGCAAACCCAGGCGAAAAAAGACACCACGATTTTCTTCCGCGCCGATAAGCACGTCGAATACGCCAACTTGATGGCCGTGATGAACGAATTGCGCGGCGCCGGCTACCTGAAGATCGGCCTGGTCGGTCTTGAAACGGTGGCCCCACGATGAACGCGCCCCGCTACCATCTGCCGCGCTGGACCCTGAGTCTGGCGCTGGTGCTCGGACTGCACATCGGCATCGGCGTACTGGCGCTGAACTGGCGCAACCCGGCCCTGGCCGTGGAACTACCGCCACCCGCTGCGTTGCTGGTGGAGCTGGCACCACTGCCCGTCGTCACCCAGCCGCCACCCGCACCGGCAGCGCAACCATTGCCTGAGCCGTTGCCCCCCCCCG
>NKIE01000455.1 GCA_002256055.1 Pseudomonas sp. PGPPP3
CGGCGTTGGCGGTCAGGCTTTCCAAAGCTTCAAACGATTGGCTTGGCTCGACGATCTGCACCATCTCGACCTTGTCGAACTGGTGCTGACGGATCATGCCGCGCGTGTCACGGCCAGAGGCGCCGGCTTCGCTGCGAAAACATGGGGTGTGCGCCACCAGCTTCATTGGCAGTTGCTTGGGGTCAAGAATTTCGCCCGCAACGATATTGGTCAGCGACACTTCAGCGGTCGGGATTAGGTACAGATCCGCCTCGCCTTCACGGCTGATCTTGAACAGGTCTTCCTCGAATTTCGGCAGCTGACCAGTGCCTTGCAGCGCCGGCGCCTGCACCAGATACGGCGTGTAGGCCTCTTCGTAGCCGTGCTCGCCGGTGTGCAGGTTGATCATGAACTGCGCCAGGGCGCGGTGCATGCGGGCGATGGGGCCACGCAGCAAGGCAAAGCGCGCGCCGGAGAGCTTGGCGGCGGTTTCAAAGTCCAGCCAGCCATGCTGCTCGCCCAAGGCGACGTGATCCTGAATCGGGAAATCAAAGCTGCGTGGCGTGCCCCAGCGCGAGACTTCGACGTTGCCGTCTTCATCGGCCCCTACCGGCACCGACTCGTGCGGCAAGTTGGGGATGTTCAGCAGCAGGTTGTCCAGCTCGACCTGGATGCTTTCCAGCTCACGTTTGCCTTCTTCCAGGTCGCTGCCCATGCGATCGACTTCGGCGAGCAAAGGCGCGATATCTTCGCCACGCTGCTTGGCCTGGCCAATGGACTTGGAGCGAGCATTGCGCTCGGCCTGGAGTTGTTCAGTGCGGGTTTGCACGCTCTTGCGTTGCGCCTCAAGGGCTTCGAAACGCACTACGTCTAGCTGGAAGCCGCGGCTAGCAAGGCGTTCTGCCACTTCGTGGAGCTGCGCACGTACGAGTTTGGAGTCGAGCATGGTGGTGGTCCCAAAAAATCAAAATTGAACGCGTCGACAAGGACGCAATGCCGCGCAGTTTACGGATTCTGCGCCAGCAAGCCGAGTGTTTTATCAGTTACAGGCGTGCCAGGGACATCCCCAGCCAGGCCGCCAGCAGGCCACCCACTACGCTGCTCAACAGGTAGCCAGCGGCCACGCCTAACTGGCCAGCCTCGAGCAGACGCAGCACTTCCAGGCTGAAGCTGGAAAAGGTGGTCAAACCACCAAGTACGCCCACCGTTAAGCCGGTGCGCAAGATCAGAGGCAAATCGCTGCGCAGGAGAAAATAGGCCGAGAGAAAACCGATAAGGAAGCAGCCCACCAGATTGACCGCGAACGTGGCCAGGTAGTAATGCCGCGGCCACTGCGCCACAACCCAGCTACTGGTGAGAAAACGCAGTACCGAGCCAACAGCACCACCGACGGCAACGGCCAGGGCGACCTGAATCATGGCTTGCTCCTTTGCCGTGGGCTCTGCCGATCAAGGGCGGCCAGGTATTTCAGCTTCTCGCCGATTTTCAGTTCCAGGCCGCGCGGCACTGGCTGGTAATAGCGCCGTCCCAGCAGTTGCTGCGGTAAGTACTCTTCGCCCGCGGCATAGGCCTCGGGCTCGTCGTGGGCATAGCGATATTCATCGCCATAGCCCAGCTCCTTCATCAATTTGGTCGGTGCATTGCGCAAGTGCAGCGGCACATCCAACGAGCCATGCTCGGCCGCTTCACGCTTGGCCTGGTTGAAGGCGTTGTACACCGCGTTGCTTTTCGGCGCACAGGCCAGGTACACAATCGCCTGGGCCACGGCCAGTTCACCCTCGGGGCTACCCAGGCGCTCCTGCACATCCCAGGCATTCAGGCACAGGGTCAGGGCCCGTGGATCGGCATTGCCGATATCTTCACTGGCCATGCGCACCACCCGGCGGGCGATATACAAAGGGTCGCAGCCACCGTCGAGCATCCGCGCGAACCAGTACAAAGCACCGTCCGGGCTGGAACCACGCACCGATTTGTGCAGCGCGGAAATCTGGTCGTAAAAGGCCTCGCCGCCCTTGTCGAAGCGCCGGCGACTGTCGCCCAGCAGGTTCTGCAATAGCTCGACGCCTAGTTCGCTGGCGTCTTCGGCGAGATCCGCAGCGTTTTCTAGCAGATTGAGCAAGCGCCGGCCGTCACCATCCGCAGCGGCCAGCAGCATCTGAAAGCTCGCCTCGGGCAAGCTCAGCTGGCGTTTGCCCAAGCCCTTTTCTTCGCTCAGGGCGCGCTGCACCAACTGGCGCATGGCCGCCTCATCCAGGCTTTGCAGGACATACACCCGCGCACGCGAGAGCAAGGCGTTGTTAAGTTCGAACGAGGGGTTTTCCGTGGTGGCGCCGATAAAGATCAGCGTGCCGTCTTCCACGTAAGGCAGGAAGGCATCCTGCTGCGACTTGTTGAAACGGTGTACTTCATCGACAAACAGAATGGTCCGCCGGCCATATTGCGCCGCTTGCTGCTTGGCAATTTCCACCGCCTGACGGATCTCCTTGACCCCCGAGAGCACCGCCGAAAGGGTTTCGAAGTGGGCCTCGGAGACTTCCGCCAGCAGCCGTGCCAGGGTGGTTTTGCCCACCCCAGGCGGGCCCCAGAAGATCATCGAATGCAGAGCGCCCTGCTCTAGCGCCTCACGCAGGGGCTTGCCCGGCGCCAACAGGTGCTGCTGACCGACATACTCCTGCAGGTTGGCGGCCCGTAAACGGGCAGCCAGCGGTTGAGCAATCGGCGTGCTGCGAAACAGATCCATGGCGGCGGTGACAACCCTCTCGACGGCGAACGCTTATTCTTCGATCACGTCAGCGTCGGCCGGCGGCTGGAAGCTGAACTGCGCGGCATCCAGGGGCTGGTTCATCTTCACGCTG
>NKIE01000456.1 GCA_002256055.1 Pseudomonas sp. PGPPP3
CAGCCTGGAGGGCATCGCCTTCCACCGCGACGGCGTGGTCACCGATGTCAATCCGCCGATGGCCGCGCTGATTGGCCGTCGGCGCGAGGACATGCTGGGCCGTCATGTGCTGGAGTTCATCGCGCCCGACCACCTGCCGCGGGTGCGCCAGGGCCTGGCCCAGCCCGGCCCATCGCCCTACGAGGCGGCCTTGCTGGACGCGGCCGGCCAGCCGGTGGCGGTGGAGCTGCTGGCGCGCGAGATCCAC
The DNA here is from genome assembly GCA_002256055.1 of Pseudomonas sp. PGPPP3. GTDB lineage: Bacteria > Pseudomonadota > Gammaproteobacteria > Pseudomonadales > Pseudomonadaceae > Aquipseudomonas. The sequence goes on from NKIE01000456.1 coordinate 248, forward strand.
CGCGACGGCCTGCCGCTGCGCATGGTGGTGGTGCGCGACATCCGCGACCGGCAGGCCGCGCGGGCGCAGATCCAGCACCTGGCCGAGCACGACAGCCTGACCGGCCTGCGCAACCGCCGCAGCTTCATGGCCCGGCTGGCGGCCGCGTTGGACCAGCACCGTGCACAGCGCCGACAGCTGGCGCTGCTGTTCATCGACCTCGACCACTTCAAGCGCATCAACGACAGCTACGGCCACAGCACCGGTGACGAAGTGCTGAAAGCCATTGCTGCGACCCTCAAAGCCCAGCTGCGCAACATCGACATGATCTTCCGCTTTGGCGGTGAAGAATTTCTTGTGGTGCTGTCCAACACCAGTCGCGAGGCCGCCGCCATGGTTGGCGAGCGCTTGCGCCACGCGGTGATGGACCTGCAATGCCTGGCCCAGGGCCGCGCCATCGAACTGTCCATCAGCCTCGGCTGCGCCACCCTGCTGCCGGCGGAATCCGTCGACAGCGTCCTGCGCCGTGCAGACACCGCTCTGTATGCCGCCAAACGCGACGGCCGTAACCGCCTGGCCATGGCTGGCTAAGCAACTTCGAGACAAAAAAATGGGCTCCCGAGGGAGCCCATTTTTGTTACTGCGGCTTGCGCGGTGTGCGCCCAAAGCCTGGTCGCTGGCCGTCGCCAGCCGGTCGACCGCCACGCTTGGCCGGCGCACCGGCAGGCTTGCGCGCGGGCCGATCGGCCAACTCAACACCGGCACGGCCACTTGGCTTGCTTGGACGCTTGTTAGCGCTGTCGTTCGGACGATCAGCCACCGGCGTACCGCGCGACGAGTCGCCACGACCGGCTGGACGCGAACCCCGCTCAGACGAATCGCTACGGCCAGCAGGACGTGGCGTGCGCGAACCGCGCTCAGCATTCTCGCCAGTGCCTTGCGGACGCGGCGCGCGTGGCGCACCTTCAGCCCCTTCACGACGCGCAGACGGACGCGAAGCGCTGTCGCCACCGCCATGGGCCGGACGCAAGGTACGCGCCGGACGCTCGCCACGGCCGACCGGCTTGGCCGCCTTGCGCTGCATACGATCGAGCTTCTCGCGAGTCTTTTCCTTCATGCCCGGCAAGGCAATCGGGGTCAGGCCAACTTCAGCGCTGAGGATATCCACCTCGCGCTGGCCCATTTCACGCCAGCGACCCATGGTCAGGTCGGAGGTGAGGAACACCGGACCGAAGCGCACGCGCTTCAGGCGGCTGACCACCAGGCCCTGGGATTCCCACAGGCGACGCACTTCACGGTTACGGCCTTCCATCACCACGCAGTGATACCAGTGGTTGAAGCCTTCGCCACCCGGCGCCTCTTTGATGTCGGTAAAGCGCGCCGGACCGTCTTCCAGGACCACGCCTGCTTTCAAGCGCTCGATCATTTCCTCGTCGACTTCACCGCGCACGCGCACGGCGTACTCGCGGTCCATCTCGTTGGAAGGGTGCATCAGGCGGTTGGCCAGCTCACCGTCAGTGGTGAACATCAGCAAGCCAGTGGTGTTGATGTCGAGGCGACCGATGCTGATCCAGCGGCCTTCTTTCGGCCGTGGCAGGCGATCAAACACGGTCGGACGGCCTTCTGGGTCGTCACGAGTGCAGATCTCGCCATCAGGCTTGTTGTAGATCAGCACACGACGAACCGACTCACCGCCTTCTTCGCGCTTGAGCAGGCGGCCATCGAGGCTGATGGCATCCAAGGAATCAACCCGCTGACCCAAGGTGGCCACGTTATTGTTGACCTTGACGCGACCGAGGCTGATCCAGCTCTCGATATCACGACGCGAGCCTAAGCCCATGCGCGCCATGACTTTCTGTAGTTTTTCCCCGGCGGGACTGTATTCGGACTCACTCATCTGGGCACCTCCCGGTGTGACAGTTAATTAATAGTGATGGATAAAGCGCGGCGACTAATCGCCAAAAGGGCGGGAATCATACGCTCATTAACAGTCGCGCGCACGACTGAGCCTAGCAGGCTGTTGAAAAACTACCTGCGTTGGCAATCCTGCGTTAAAAACAGGCTCGGATGCTCATTTACAGCTCGTAAACTCCGCGTCCTCGCCTGTTTTTGCCTTGTCTTGCCTGCCTCGCCTACGTTTTCAACGGCCTGCTAGCGCAACGACAACCGGCAGTGAGATCAGCCGCCCAACGGCAGGTTTAATCGCGCATCCGCTCCAGCGCCTCGGCGGCGATTGCCCGCGCCAGCGCGGCCTCTTCCTCGGCGTCGGCATCCAGCTCTGGCGCGCTTTCAAGGGCAACCAGGTCGGCCACTGGCGCAGGCGAAACCGCCTCCAACGCCGCTGGCTCGGGCACTTCTGGCAGCTCAAGCAAATCATCGAAGTCAGTCTTCAGGCCCTGCTCCATGCCATCCAGCTCGGCCAGCAGGCTGCGGAAACTGGTTTCATCGCGTGGTTCGGCCGGCAGCGGCTCGCCGTCCGCACCCAGTTCGGCGTCGGCGCGCGCCTGCAGGCCGGCCGGTACAGGCAGGTCTTCGTCGAACGCCAGCAGCGGTTCGGGCTCCAGCTCACGCAAGGCAGCCAGGGTCGGCAAGGAGGCCAGGCCCT
>NKIE01000457.1 GCA_002256055.1 Pseudomonas sp. PGPPP3
GCGCACGCCGGTAACGCCGCTGACATCGCCCAGGACTTCGTCGAGGGTCTGGTTCCAGTGCAGGCGCACATTGCCGTTGGCGGCTTTCTCGAACAGCTTGTCCTGGAGGATTTTCTCCGAGCGCAGCTTGTCGCGGCGATGGATGAGGTGTACTTCCTTGGCGATATTGGCCAGGTACAGAGCTTCCTCAACCGCGGTATTACCGCCGCCGACCACGGCGACAACCTGGTTGCGATAGAAGAAGCCATCGCAGGTGGCGCAGGCCGATACGCCCTTGCCGGCAAAGGCTTCTTCAGACGGCAGGCCGAGGTACTGGGCCGAGGCGCCAGTGGCGATGATCAAGGCGTCGCAGGTGTAGGTTGCGCTGTCGCCTTTGAGTACGAAAGGACGCTGCTGCAGCTCGGCAGTGTGAATGTGGTCGTAAGCGATTTCGGTATCGAAGCGCTCGGCATGCTTTTGCATGCGTTCCATCAGTGCCGGACCGGTAAGGCCTTCAACGTCGCCCGGCCAGTTGTCCACTTCAGTGGTTGTGGTCAGTTGGCCGCCGGCCTGCATGCCGGTGATAACCAGGGGCTTGAGGTTGGCGCGGGCGGCGTACACCGCAGCGGTGTAACCGGCGGGGCCTGAGCCCAGGATGATCAGGCGTGAATGCTTGACTTCGCTCATAAAAAGACCTCATAAGCCTTTGTCACAAAAGAGAATGCGTGCTCCAATTGAGCCGCTCACAGGGGTGCTGGTAGCTATGCTACACCGAAGCAGGAGAGGCCGGCAAAATGCACTGCTGGCTCTGCTCCCGGCATGTCATCACGTCACTAAAGCCGTACAATGCAGCGCAATTGGCGGTCAAACATTGGTCAGGGCCGCCCCAGGCGCAGGAAATAACGCGTTTTGAAGAACAGCACGACTCCTTCAGCGCAGACGCCCGTTTGGCGTCAGCAGCTGCACTACCGCCTCAAGGAAGGGGCATTGCTTGCACTCGGCTCGCTTTGCCTGATTCTGTGGATGGCACTTCTCAGTTACGACAAAAGTGACCGCAGCTGGAGCCATGACAGCAATGTCGCCCAGGTGCAGAACGCTGCCGGGCCGGTGGGCGCCTGGTGCGCCGACATCCTGTTTGTGGCCTTGGGCTATTTCGCTTACGTGTTTCCGCTGTTGCTGGCGGCCAAGACCTGGCAGGTATTTCGCCAGCGCCATCAGACCTTTGACTGGAGTGGCTGGCTGTTTTCCTGGCGCATGATCGGCTTGGTGTTTCTGGTCCTGTCTGGTTCGGCACTGGCCTTTATCCATTTCAATGCCGGCGGCAATCTGCCTGCGTCCGCTGGCGGGGCGCTGGGTGAGAGCCTAGGTCAGCTAGCGATCAACTCGCTGAATGTGCAGGGCAGTACCCTGTTGTTTATCAGCCTGTTTCTGTTTGGTCTCACCGTGTTCTGCGACTTGTCGTGGTTCAAAGTCATGGATGTGACCGGCAAGATCACTCTCGATTTGTTTGAGTTGCTCCAGAGCGCCATTAATCGCTGGTGGAACTCTCGCGTCGAGCGCCAACAATTGGCGACCAAGCTGCGTGAAGTCGATGAGCGCGTCAGCAACATGGCCGCACCGCTGGACCGTCGCGAGCAGGCCAAGGTCAAAGAACGTCTGATCGAACGCGAAGAGGCCTTGAGTAAGCACATGAGCGAGCGCGAGAGCCGCCCTGCGCCGGTCATCACCCCGCCAGCTCCTCCGAAAGCCGCCGAACAGAGCAAGCGGGTGCTGAAGGAGAAACAGGCACCGTTGTTCACCGACAGTGCGGTGGAAGGCAGTTTGCCGCCCATCTCGATTCTGGATGTAGCCGAGAAGATTCAGAAGAAATTCTCCCCCGAATCGCTGGAAGCAATGTCGCGACTGCTGGAGATTAAACTCAAGGAGTTTGGTGTCGAGGTGATGGTTGAATCGGTGCATCCTGGCCCGGTGATCACCCGTTTCGAGATTCAACTGGCTCCCGGTATCAAGGTGAGCCGTATTTCTGGCCTGGCCAAGGACTTGGCGCGCTCGATGGCGATCATCAGCGTGCGGGTGGTTGAGGTGATCCCCGGCAAGACCACCGTCGGTATCGAAATCCCCAACGAAGACCGGCAGATCGTTCGCTTCTCCGAGGTGTTGTCTTCGCCTGAGTACGATGAAGCCAAATCGCCAGTCACTTTGGCCCTCGGTCACGACATCGGTGGCCGTCCGGTCATTACCGATCTGGCTAAGATGCCGCATCTGCTGGTGGCCGGTACCACGGGTTCTGGTAAGTCGGTTGGGGTCAACGCGATGATCCTGTCGATCCTGTTCAAGTCCACGCCGGAGCAGGCGCGCTTGATCATGATCGACCCGAAAATGCTCGAACTGTCGATTTACGAAGGCATTCCGCATCTGCTTTGCCCGGTCGTCACCGACATGAAGGAGGCGGCCAACGCGCTGCGCTGGAGCGTCGCCGAGATGGAGCGACGCTACAAACTGATGTCGAAGATGGGCGTGCGTAACCTGGCCGGCTTCAACCGCAAGGTTAAAGACGCCGAAGAAGCCGGCACGCCGTTGAGTGACCCGCTGTACAAGCGCGAAAGCATCCACGACGAAGCGCCGCTGTTGAAAACCCTGCCGACCATCGTGGTGGTGGTCGACGAATTCGCCGACATGATGATGATCGTCGGCAAGAAGGTTGAAGAACTGATTGCGCGGATCGCACAAAAGGCGCGGGCTGCTGGTATTCACCTGATTCTCGCCACCCAGCGCCCGTCGGTGGACGTGATCACTGGTTTGATCAAAGCCAACATTCCTACCCGTATGGCTTTCCAGGTCTCCAGC
>NKIE01000458.1 GCA_002256055.1 Pseudomonas sp. PGPPP3
TACCGAGTTGCCCGGTGTGGTCAAAGCCTTTGACGAGGCCCAGGTGACCATCGACTTCAATCATCCGCTGGCCGGCAAGGCGCTGACGTTTGATGTGGAAATCATTGAGGTCAAGGCGCTCTAATCCGAGCGCATACCGCTCCCTCGCCCTGCAGGGAGACGGCTAGGGAGCAGGGGCCTCGCTACAGAGGCTCGCGGCCCGTAGAGCCGAGCCCCTAACTAGAACCCGGACTTCGAGGTCGTCACCATGCTTATCAAACTCGCCAATCCCCGAGGCTTCTGTGCTGGCGTCGATCGCGCCATCGAAATCGTCAACCGCGCCTTGGAGGTCTTTGGTCCGCCCATCTATGTGCGTCATGAAGTGGTGCACAACAAGTTCGTGGTGGAAGATCTGCGCTCCCGCGGCGCGGTATTTGTCGAAGAGTTGGATCAGGTGCCGGATGACGTGATCGTCATTTTCAGCGCTCACGGTGTGTCTCAGGCGGTGCGCCAGGAGGCCGATAAGCGCGGTCTCAAGGTCTTCGATGCCACCTGTCCGCTCGTCACCAAAGTACATATTGAGGTGGCGCGCTACAGTCGTGATGGGCGCGAGTGCATCCTTATTGGTCATGCCGGCCACCCCGAAGTGGAAGGCACCATGGGCCAGTATGACCGCAGCAATGGTGGTGATATCTACTTGGTCGAAGATGAGGCAGATGTCGCTGCACTGCAGGTGCGTAACCCTGAAGAGTTGGCCTTCGTCACCCAGACTACGTTGTCGATGGATGACACTAGTCGCGTCATTGACGCCTTGCGCTCCAAGTTCCCCTGTATTGGTGGTCCGCGTAAGGATGACATTTGCTACGCCACTCAGAACCGTCAGGATGCGGTCAAACAACTGGCCGCTGAAAGCGATGTAGTGCTCGTAGTCGGCAGCCCCAACAGCTCCAACTCCAACCGCCTACGCGAACTCTCCGAGCGCCTGGGTACTCCCGCCTACTTGATTGATGGCGCCGAAGACCTTAAACAAGAGTGGTTCGACGGCGTGCAACGCATCGGCATGACCGCAGGTGCGTCGGCGCCTGAGGTGCTGGTGCGCGGGGTGATTGAGCAGTTGCGTGAGTGGGGCGCTAGTGGGGCGGATGAACTGCTGGGGCGGGAGGAGAATGTAACCTTTTCGATGCCGAAGGAGCTGCGAGTAATCGCTAGGCAGTAACTTGCGTTTGCTCTGTGTATAAACAAACAAGGTCGGCAATTGCCGACCTTGTCTGCTTTCGAGTGCAGGGTTACCAGCAGGTTGAAACCGTGCCGGTACCACCTTCGGTTTTTGTGCCTTTACTATTGAGGGTTATGGTGCCGCACTCTGTATCGTTTGCTTGGCTACCTTGCGGGGCTGCGCTGAGGATCACGCAGGTTGCAATGGTGCCGCCAGCGCAAGCAGCGGAGGTTACGTTGTAGCGTGCTTGTTCTGATGGTGCGGCGGCATTGGCTGCAACGTTTGGATAGGCTAGGCCACCAACACCCAAGTTGGTGGTATAGGTTTGGTTTTGTGAATAGAAGCGCTCTTGCGCTTGCATCACTTCCATCAGCTTGGCCTGTCCCTCGCTGCGGCCACTACGCATTACATAACGCTGGTAACTAGGGAAAACGAGTGCGCTAAGTATGCCAATGATGGCCACCACGACCATCAACTCAACCAAGGTAAAACCTTTCTGCCGCTGCATTAATTCTCTCTCCAATAAGTACCACTTACAGCTTTACCACTTTCGCAGAAGGCTGCACCAGCTTTGCAAGTTGTTGGAGTGCCAGGCTCGTCTTTATCGCACTGCTCTGCCCCGCACAGTAGTCCAGGTATGCCGTTTTCTCGCAGGATAACAGCCGGCTTAGGTGGAATACCTCCATGGATGAGGTCAAAGCCACGCTTGTCCGTTGTTACGCCACTAACCGTTTGTGTAAAAATCGAACTTGCGTCGACTAGGCTCAAGGCATAGAAACGTCCGCGACCCACGTCTGGGCCGCAGGTGGTGACTTGTTGGCCACTTGGACGGAAAGTGCTGAACAATAAGGCGCCGCGGTAGCTGATGGAGCTCGAAAGTACCTTTTCACCTAGCGGGAATCGGATAAACCATCCCTTGCTGCTGTTGAGTGCTGCCAGGTCAGGAGTATAGCTATCACCCGGTGTTAGCTGTGCATAGAGGTCATTGATCTCTGTGCGCAAGGTTGGAATACCTGCTACAGCTGCGGCGCGTTTAAGCTCTATCAGGTAGTTGTAAGCATCGAACATACTCAGCGGTGGTGTTGTATCTGCAGCTGTGGCTGCGGCTATTTGGCTTGCTGTGAGTAGATTGCTACCAGTGTCGTAAGCCACATTGCTGAGGGCCGTTAGCTGGCTTTGCAGGGTTGAAGCTGTACCGCTGAGTGCGAGTTTGTCAGCCTGCAAGTTGCTCAGCAGCGTGGCCTGTGTAACTAGCGGTGCGCTGATGGCTTCGCTATCGACTTGGCTTTGTATGGTCGCTGCTTTAGCAGCGAGCTGTGTGCTGTTGTTAGCCCCCCCCTGGTTGGTCAGCCCGGTGATTTTTGTATGCAGAGTAGCCTTGAGTGCGTTGAGACTGGTTAGATCTGGGATGCCACCACCGCTTGTGTTCAGTGCATTAAATATTGCTTTCTGCTCATCCAGTATGGCTTTCAGTGTGGCACTTATGTCCTGCTGGTTGTCCAGCATAGCCTGGCGCTCAATATAGGCCTGCGTGGCTTCATATGCAGCGTTAGCCGCATTGAGGGTGGCTTGTTGAGCTGTTGTGTCTGGCGCACCGCTTGCTCTTGCTGCGATAAGAGCTTGCTCTGCG
>NKIE01000459.1 GCA_002256055.1 Pseudomonas sp. PGPPP3
ACCTGGCACACCATCAACGCGGTGTACGCGCAGAAATCCCAACTGGCGCTGAAAAGCATGCGCTACGACATCCTCGACCCGACCGGCATCGACCGCCTGTTCAAGCTGATCGAACAGCGCGCCGGGCACTGGCTGGCCATGCAGGTTGAAGACAGCAAGATCGCCCTCAGCGAAACCGAACGCTTGCACCTGTCCCTGGAGCGCATCGAAGCGGAGCTGGGTGTCGAACTGACCCGCGCTGGCTTCAACGCCGCCATCGGCAACCTGCTGGAGCGCGTGCGTGGCAGCGTCACCCAGTTGCTGGGCAACGCTGGCGTCAGCGTCGAGCAAGTCGATACGGTGTTCTTCACCGGTGGTTCCAGCGGCATCCCGGCCCTGCGCCAGCAGATCGCCGCCCTGCTGCCCAATGCCCGGCATGTGGAAGGCAATGTGTTCGGCAGCATCGGCAGCGGTCTGGCGATTGAAGCGAAGAAGCGCTACGGCTAGTGCCCTTTGCTAACGAGGCATCCATTAGCTTTTGCATGCTCAGCGCCTACCGGTTTCGCCTTTACGGCGAGTCACTTTCTCTTGACTCGCTACGCTCGCCCTGCGGGCCAGCCTGCGGCTGTTACTCCGCTTCGCTCCGTATGCTTGCGCTAAAGAGGTGACCAAAGAGACAGATTCGCCGGGAGCGAATCTGGACGGCTTTAGCCGGCCCGAAGGGTGAAGGCCATGGATGGCCTTCACTAAGCGCACCCGACATCCGGGTTTCGCTGCGCGAAACTTCCCTCGCTACGGCACTGTTCCGAGGGGTCGTCACGGTGGGCCATCCCTGGCCCATCGTTCCTCGTTTGGCATCCCTGCCAGACGCCCCTCTACACAGTACCTCCACTCGGCCTTCTGACGGGACCGGGGGACCGAGGCGCCTGAAAGTCAGTGGGAGCGGTCTTGACCGCGAAGCCAGGCAAACACAGTTCCAAAACGCTGTAGCCCCCAGCGCGCATTACCCGCCGCGCTTAAATGCTAGGATTGCCGCCAGCCACAGCGGACCTGCCCGATGACAGCACTGCAACAACCGCCAGCCTTGCCTCACCCTGCCCCGCGCGCCTTGCTGGCTCAGCTGGGGGCGGCGTTGTTGGTGCTGGGACTGATGCTGATCGCCCAGCAGCTGTTCGCTTATCGCCCCAGCCTGCTCGGTGCCGGGTTGCTGCAAGGGTTGCTGGCGGCCTTGCTCGGCCAGCGCTTAGGCCTGTCGTCCTGGTGGCTGCCGATCAACCTGCTGTTCGTTCCCGCCCTGCTCGTCCTCAATGGTCAACAACTGCCGCCGATGCTGTTGCTCGGCGCCTTTGTGCTGCTGTTGCTGCTGAACTGGAACAGCCTGCGTGAGCGGGTGCCGCTGTACCTGAGCGGGCAAAAAACCATCGCCGAGCTGGAGCAACTGCTGCAACCGCTGCCGGCCAATTTGCGCTTTATCGACCTCGGCTGCGGCCTGGCTGGCAGCCTGTACCAGCTGTCGCGGCGTTACCCGCAGGCGCACTTCGTCGGGGTGGAAACCGCGCCACTGGTGTTCCTCCTGGCCTGGTTGCGCTGCCTGCTGCGACCCAATTGCCAGATCCGCTACCGCAATCTCTGGCAGCAACCGCTGGGCGGCTTTGACGTGGTCTATTGCTTCCTCTCGCCAGCGCCGATGCCGCGTTTGTGGGCCAAGGCCCGCGGCGAAATGAGTCCAGGCGCGCTGCTGATCAGCAACACCTTCGCGATTCCCGACGTAGCGCCCGATCAGTTGATTGAGCTGCACGACTGGCGCTCCTCGCGGCTGTTAATCTGGCGCCTGTAATCCCATCCCGCGGAGCGCCCCATGTCCCTTTTACGCCTCAGTCTTGGCCTGTTTACCGTAATGAGTCTGAGCGCCTGCGGCCTGGGCGAAACCGCCACCAGCGCCAGCCTGCAAGCCAAGCAGGCGCAGCAAGCCCAGGCACAGGTGAAGCAGCTGCAAGAGCAGATCAACCAGGCCAATGCCGTGAATCAGCAGCGCCTGCAACAAGAGCTGACCAAGCAACAGTAAGCGGGAGGTACAGATGGACACGGCAACCCTGCTCAGCGGCCTGTTGTTCAGCTCGATTGGCGTCGGCTATCTCATCTACGGCAAGAAGCAACAACGCCAGGCCGCGTTCTTCAGCGGTCTGGCGTTGTTGGGGTATTCCTATCTGGTCAGCGATCTGTGGCTGATCTGGGTGATCGGTATGGCGCTGCTGGCCGTGCCGATCATCTGGAAAAACTAGCGGTACTTAGTGGCTGATCATCCACGGCCGGCCGCTCATCTTGCCCTTCATCGCATGGGGGTTGGCCTTGCTCGGCGCCAGCGGTTTACTCGGCCCGCAACAGCTGCAACCACTGGGGTGTTTGCGTTTGCTCGCGTATTCCTCGACCGTTTGTGGCGCGTTGGCACTGCGCTCGTTGGCGGCATGGGCGCGGCGCTGGCTGCCGGCCATGGTCGCCAGGCCGGGCGCAGAAAGAATCACCCGCTGGCTAACGCCACCACAGTAAGGGCAGGCGCAGGCCTGGTCGCGATCGGCCATGGGCCGCAACTGGGCGAAGTCCCCACAGTCAGCGCAGTCATATTCGTAAATCGGCATCTTCAGATTCCTCGCACGCGGTAACAAGCACCCTCTCCCGCCGGGAGAGGGTGGGTCCGTGTCACTTATCAAATGCGATGGGCAGGTCGATGCTGCCGTCGAGGAACTTGGTCGGGCCGTTGGCATTGGGGTTGATGTCGAAGTCGAAGATCTCCGTCGGCAGCCACAAGGTTGCACAGGCGTTGGGGATATCGACCACGCCGCTGA
>NKIE01000460.1 GCA_002256055.1 Pseudomonas sp. PGPPP3
GATGGGCGCAATGCGCTGAGCCGAGAACAGCTCGGGGAACAGACGCATCATCATCTTGCGGTCTTCCAGCATGTAGCTGACGCCGCTGGGCGTGCGCAGGTTGTCTTCGAGCACGTAATAGGTGCCGTCGCCGTCGCGCACCAGGTCGACCCCGGCGATGTGCGCATACAGGTCACGGTGCAGATCCAGACCCTGCATGGCGATCTGGTAGCACTCGTTGGCCAGCACCTGCTCGGCAGGAATGATCCCGGCCTTGATGATGCGCTGGTCGTGATAGAGGTCGGCGAGGAACATGTTCAGCGCCTTGACCCGCTGAATACAGCCACGCTCGACAATGCGCCACTCGCGAGCGGGAATGCTGCGCGGAATGATGTCGAAGGGGATCAGTCGCTCGGTGCCCTGCTCGTCACCGTAGAGCGTAAAGGTGATGCCGGCACGGTGAAACAGCAGGTCGGCTTCGCGCCGCCGCTGAGCCAGTTGTTCCGGCGGGGTGGCCGCTAACCAGCGGGCAAATTCCTGATAGTGCGGACGGCACTTGCCACGCGCATCGTACATTTCGTCATAGAACTGACGGGCCATGATGGACTCCTTCTCACCCGAGTAGGAGTGTCATCGCAAGGCCCGTGCCAGAAAAGAAACCTGATATTTATCAAGCAATTAGATTCGCAGGCACGCAATAGCGCACTACATTGGTGCGGCCAGTCGGTTTATTGCCAGGCAATGGCGACATCCCGCACCCTTTGAGCACAGTCCGCAGCCACTTGAGCGCATCCAAACAAACGCCATTAACGCCCCAGCATGAACGTCTCGTATTCCAGGGTCTGCAATGAGCGCGACAGCTGAAACAACCCGACCAGCACCGTCACCAGCAAGGACAGTGCAAAGCCATAACCGTAAAACCCAGGCCCCAGAAACTGGCTGACCAGGGTCAGCATCGCGTTTAACAGAAGAAACAACACCGTCAGTTCAAGAACAATTCGGCGCTTGTCCAAATAGAAAAACACATTCAGCAACGCCATCAGCAGCACCTGAATACTCACCCCGACAAGGTCGACATAGAACAGCGGCAAGTAGTGCTGGGAAATGCCCAACCAATCCAACAGGCTCGGCGCCCAGAGAAACAGCAGCACCACCGTGATGCCCTGCACCTTGAAAATCTCGAAAATGCCCTGGCGGATGGCCAGCAGCATCTGGTCTTTGAGATAGAAGATGTGATCGAGGGTTTCACCACCGCGAATCGCCGCATACAACCGCTCATAGGCTTCGGCAAAGTCAGTTTCGATGCGCACGAGAAACACCGCCATACCAGGAATCACCGCCAGGTAAGCCAGAAAGATCGGCAGATCGTAAATCAAAGACATGCGCAGCGGGCCGATGACGGCTTCCGAGGTATTGGGGTTGAACCAGAAAATGAACTTGTCGATCCATACCCCAGCGTTATAAGCCAGCCCCGTAAACAGCAGGCTGATAAACACCTGACGCCTGTCGAGGAAGTCAAAACTGACCATACGCTGCGTTGGATACTCGCGAAGAATCTCGAACAAGAACATGAACAGCAGCGTCGCATGACCGAGCAGCAGTGCCAGCAATAGCCCGGGCAATTCGAAATGGCGCAACAGCAAGGCACTGACCACCATCACGGAATAACCCACCAGCATGGTCAGCAGAATGCGGTTATAGGCCTTCATCCCCGAAAGGAAAATGATCACCATCCACAGATTGCACAGCGTGACAAAGTTGGCCACGAGCAACACACAGAACAACAAAGACTCATCAAACAGACTAAAGACCAGCACCCCACCAAGGACACCGCCAAGCAACGTTACCAGGGGCAGAATGCCCACCAGGTTAGGCAGGATCACCCCGGCTTTCTTTTCATACAACCGGTCCGAAATGAACCGGGTAAAGTACAACTGCAAGCCACCCGTGAGGATCAATGAAGTGGCCATCAGGTAGGTCACGCTGATCAGAAACTGACGGACTTTGAGCTCCGGAACCACCACCCCAAGGCTGATGATGCCGATCAGCATCACGCTCAAGATCGACAGCACCCAGGGTCCGGAACTGATCAGCCCGGCGTAGACATACGCGCGCAATGTCGCACTGTAAGTGTCCTTGACCAGAATCCGCCGTAACTCAAAACCGATACCGGCCATTCAAACCTCCATGGCGTTGGCGTAAAGCTTGCGATAACGCGCGTACATCAGTGACTCGGTATAAAACTGAGTCACCCGCTGCAAGCCCGCCTGCTGCGCCTGCTGCCAGCGCGGAGGATCTTGCAGCAGCGCGAGAATCGCCGATGTACTGGCTTGCGGGTCGGCAATGGCCACGGTTTCACCCGCACTGCCCAAGGCCCGATCCTCGGCACAACCGCCCTCAATCAGCTCGCGACAGGAGCCTACATCGGTGGCCACCACCGGCACCCCGGCCGCATAGGCCTCGAGAATGACCAACGGCTGCGCCTCGCTGATGGAGGTCAACGCCATGACCCCCAGCCGCGGCATGATCGCACTGATATTTTGAAAACCAAGAAACTTGACCCGCTCCTGCAGGCCGAGACTGATCACCAGGCTACGACACTCCTCGGCGTAAGCCGGGTCCTCCTCATCGGGCCCGATAATCCACCCTTCGGCATCCGGCAAGCGGGACACCACACCACGCATGGCCCGAATAAAAGTCTTGATGTCCTTGATCGGCACAACACGGCCAATCAGACCGACGACCTGGGGAATGCCCTCGGGACGCTGCGCCATCGCATCGGCGTAGGCCTGCAGATTGATGCCATTGGGGATCACCTGGGTTCGCTCAGCGAGCGCACCGTC
>NKIE01000461.1:0-404 GCA_002256055.1 Pseudomonas sp. PGPPP3
GTTGCACTGGGAGTTCATGTACACCCGCTCGCTGTTCGAAACCCCGGACATGCAAGCTCAGCACGCGCTGTTGGAGCAGGTGGCACAGTTGATTGATGCCGGCACCTTGCGCACCACCCTGGGCGAGCATTTTGGCCACATTAATGCCAGCAACCTGCGTCGCGCCCACGCCCTGCTGGAGAGCGGCAAGGCCCGTGGCAAGATTGTGCTGGAAGGCTTCTAAGCAACCCGCATGGCGCGGGAGGCATTAGCCCGCGCCACGGCGGCATTGGCAGGCTGGCGGCTTTATCGTTAGAGTCGTGCCTATTCGCCAGACCCGGCGAGCTGCCGCAAGGACCGCCATGCCTACCCTCAATCGCAGTGATGCCCAGCAGCGTGCCGATGCCAACGGCGTATTCAATGCC
>NKIE01000461.1:414-2788 GCA_002256055.1 Pseudomonas sp. PGPPP3
GATGCCCAGCAGCGTGCCGATGCCATCGGCGTATTCAATGCCGAGCTGCAACGCCTGGAAAACGAGCAGGTGTTGCAACTCAGCGAACCTCAGCGCAGCCGCTTGCAGGCCCATCAGCAGGCCCTGCTGGCGCAGTATCGCGCCGCCTTTGACATAGACCAGAACAACCAGGCGCGGCAACTGTCGCTGGGTATGCGCATTGCGTCGTTCCTCGGTGCCTTGGCGTTGGCCGCCAGTGTGTTTTTCCTTTTCTATCAATTCTGGGGGCTATTTGGTGAGGTGACTCAGGTGGCCATCCTGATCAGCGCCAGCCTGCTGTCCCTGGGCCTGACCTTGGCCGTGCAGCAGCGCGACAGTTCCGGTTATTTCAGCAAGCTGGCGGCCTTGGTGGCCTTTGCCTGCTTTGTGCTGAACATCGTCATGCTTGGGCAAATCTTCAATATCACCCCGTCCGACAAGGCCCTGCTACCCTGGGCCGCCTACGCCCTGCTGCTGGCCTACGCCACTGAAGCGCGGGTGTTGTTGGCTGCGGGGATTATCTGCCTACTAGGGTTTATCGCCGCGCGGGTCGGTACCTGGGGCGGGTTGTACTGGCTGGGCTTTGGCGAGCGCCCGGAGAACTTCTTCCCCGCCGCCCTGCTGATGTTTGCCGTGCCTTGGTTTATCCCGCAGCGACGCTTCGACGGTTTTGCCATGACCTATCGGGTGTTCGCTCTGCTGGCGCTGTTTCTGCCAATGCTGTTGCTCGCGCACTGGGGCGATGGCAGTTACCTCGATTACTCGAGCGACAGCATCGAAGCGACCTACCAGTTGCTCGGCTTTGTCGTAGCTGCAGCAGTGATCTGGCTTGGCGTGCGCCGTGAGTGGCCGGACGTGGTCAACACCGGGCTGACCTTCTTCGTCATCTTCCTCTACACCAAGTTGTTCGACTGGTGGTGGCTGAACATGCCCAAGTACCTGTTCTTCCTCCTGCTGGGCCTCAGCGCCGTGGTGATTCTGCTAATCCTGCGGCGCCTGCGCAGTGCCAATGGTTTGCTCGGAGGGCGCGCACAATGAACTGGAGCAATCGCCATAGTTTGCTCGCCGGCCTCAGCCTGATTGTGCTGGTCAATGCCATCGCCCTCGCCGGCGTGGCCTGGAACCGCAGCGAGCCGGCCGACAGCCGCCTGCAGGTATCCGAGCGCGAGTTGAGCCACAGCTACCCCTACTGGCGCCAGGACAACAGTGGCATTGCCCTGCTCCTGAACTATCGCTGGCCCAACAGCAAACCCAACGACTACAGCTACGACAGCCTGCGCCAGCTCAGCCCAGAGCAAATGCACGCACTGGGCTTCAAGGTGCCCAGCGAACTCAACGACGAAAGCGTGCGCCACTACCGCCGACAACTGGATCGCGATGGCTTGCTGGTGCTGGAATTCAACGGCCCGCTGTATCAACAGCAACTGCACAGAGCCCGCGAACAATTGGAAAAAAGCCGCGCCGACCTCGCCGCCGTGCCAGACAACAAACAACTGATCGAGAGCCACAAACTGGCCCGCGAAACCCTGCAACGGGAGCAAACCAGTGCCAGCCGTTTATTCGTTATCGACGCTGGCAGCGACATGGCCAACCTGCGGACCCGCTACCCGGACCGTCAGCGCTACGCCATTGTGCGGGGGTGCTTTGATACCTGGGCTTGGCATGACGATGGCCGCTGGCAGATTGGCGGCTCAGCCCAGGTGCCGGTGGCCGCGAACATCTACCTGCCGCAGCGCTGGCATGCCCTGTTCGCCGAGTTGCCACGCCGTCCAGAGACGCCAGGGTTCCCCAACTCCGGCGGGGAGAAACTGTTCAATGCCGAGCTGGCCTTCGGCCAGCGCCTGGAGCCGTGGCTGGTGGAGTTCAGCGCAGGCAAGCCTGAGTAGATGATCAAAGCCTGATAACCACCCCACCCCGGCGATCCAACCATGGCCGCCAAGCACGCCGCTAACTGCTTTATCGAGATAGGTTTCGGGCTAGCGCCTTGCTGACTTCAGCCGTATTAGCGTGCCGGGCTAACGCCCATTGCCGCCTCTCCATAGCGCAAGGAACATGACCATGCAGGTTCTCGATCGCCGCAAGGCGCTGCAAATTCCGCCCATCTGGCGCCTGGGATTTCGCCCGTTCTTTCTCGGCGGCAGCCTGTTTGCCCTGCTCGCCATCCCCCTGTGGATCGCCGCGCTCAGCGGCCTGCTCGGCAACTGGCAACCGGCCGGTGGCTGGCTGGCCTGGCACCGCCATGAGCTGTTATTTGGCTTTGGCGCAGCGATCATCGCCGGCTTCCTGCTGACTGCTGTGCAGAACTGGACCGGCCAACCGGGCCTCAGCGGCAAGCCCCTGGCAGCACTGGCTGGCC
>NKIE01000462.1 GCA_002256055.1 Pseudomonas sp. PGPPP3
ACTACGAGGTGCGCCAGGACGCGGCGGAAGGGGCCATGCTGCATTTCCGTATGGTCGGGCAGATCGAGGGCAAGCAGTTCGCTGAGGAGTTTGAACTGCACCGTGATACCGCGTTCAACTTTGCCAGTTCGATTATGCGCATAGCCTCCAAGCACGGTTTTCACCCGAACTTCGGCCCGGTGCTGCGCAACCACAAAGAATACGATCTGATGTTTGATGACATCCGTAGCAAGCTCAAGGCGGTACCGGGCGAGCCGGTCAACCTCGACCACCTGCTCAAGGACGGTTTCTAAGCCGCTCCTCTGACGCACAGCAGGCCAACGGCCTGCTAGTGCGCCTGCACCCAGCGCTGGCGCGCCCAGTTGCTCAGCACATCGACACCCAGTACCAGAATCAGCATGGCCAGGATCACCGTGGCCGCTTGCGCCTGTTGAAACAGGCTGAGGCTGACATAGAGCATCTGTCCTAACCCGCCGGCACCGACAAAGCCCAGTACGCTGGCCATGCGGATATTGTTCTCCCAGCGGTACAAACCATACGCCAACAGCTGTGGCCACACGCCCGGCAAGGTGCCGTAGCAGAATGCCGTCAGCCGTGAACTGCCACTCAGGCGCAACGCTTCTGCAGGTTCTTTGGGGGTGTTTTCCAGGGCTTCGGCAAACAGTCGGCCAAGCACCCCGGTGGTGTGTAGCGCCAGCGCCAAGGTGCCAGCATTCGGCCCGAGACCGGCGGCCAGCACCATCAGCGCCGCCCACACCAACTCTGGAATGGCGCGTAGGGCATTGAGGATAAACCGCGTCAGGTTCTGGGCCAGTGCGCCGAAGCGACCCGCAGCGGGCAAGGCCAGCAGCAAGCCCAAGAGCGCCGCCAGCAAGGTGCCGATGGCTGACATCGCCAGGGTTTCCAGGGCACCACGGGCGACTTGCTGAAGCAGCGGTGTGGACATATCTGGCGGCACAAAGCCCTGGGCGAAACGGGCCATCTGCGCCGGGCTATCGCCCCTCAACAACGCCGCCAGATCGAGGTTCAAATAGCTAAAGCTGGCGCTCACGGCCGTGAGCAAGCCCAGCAGAATCAGCCAGTTGCCGATGTTTACGCGGGGTCGTTTCATGTCAGGCGTCCGCGCAGCCAACGGCTGAGGTTGTCGGCCAGCAGCACCAGAAGCAGAAAGGTCAGCAGCATGCTGGCCACTTCGGCGCCGGCAAACATGCGCAGCGACAGGTCGATTTGTTGTCCCAAGCCACCGGCACCAACAAAGCCCATGACCACCGACGCGCGGATTGCGCATTCCCAGCGGTACACGCTGTACGACAACATCTCGCCGGCGGCATTGGGCAGCAGGCCATAGGCAAAGGCAGCCAGGCGCGGGCTGCCGGCCAGCAGCAGGGCGCGGGTGGGGCGCAGGTCAACCGACTCGAAGATTTCCGCATAGACCTTGCCGAGCATGCCGGCGTAAGTGATAGCAATCGCCAGTACCCCGGCGGTTGGCCCCAGACCCACGGCGCGCACAAACAGCAGGGCCCAGACGATTTCCGGCACGCTGCGCAGCACAATCAGCAGACCGCGCACCGGCCAGCGAAGGGCTTGCGCCCACCAGGCTGGCTGGCCACCGCGGGCCAGGGCGCTGATCGACAGAGCGCGGCTGGCCAGCAGGGCCAAGGGCATGGCCAACAGCCAGGCCAACGCCATGCCTGCCGTGGCGATGGCCAGGGTCTGCAAGGTGGCTTGGGCCAGCAGTTCAAGGAAGTCGCGATCATGGGCCGGCGGCCAGAAACCGCTGACGAACTGGCCCATGTTGCGCAGGTTGTCCGGGGCTACCAGTACGGCCAGGTTCAGCTCGCTTAACTGCAAGCCAGGCCACAGTAAGGCCAGGGCCAGTACTGTCAGGAGCAAGCGCGGCAGGGCTGCCGGGTCGCGGCGTTGGGCAGGCTTCAGCATCGCGGAATGTGTACTGCCGTTGGTGCTGCAGGAGCGGACGCAGGCACCGGGTTGGACAACTGCTCATTGGCGTACAAGGCATCCAGTCGCGCTTGATCAACGGCACTGGCCGGGAGATCGAACATGATCTGCCCGTCACGCACGCCAATGATTCGCGGGAAGTGCGCCAGGGCCAGGTCCACCGCGTGCAGGCTGGCCAGCAGGGTGATGCCGCGGCTTTCGGCCTCTTGGTTGAGCACGCTCAGGGTGTGGCCGGCGAGTACCGGGTCCATGGCCGAGACGGGCTCGTCGGCGAGAATCAGGTGCGCCTGCTGATACAGCACGCGGGCGATGCCGACTCGTTGCAGTTGGCCTCCGGACAGCTCGTCGCAGCGCTGGAACAGCTTGTCGCTGAGGTCCAGGCGCACCAACGCATCGGCCGCACCGTCGGTGTCCAGAGGGTAAAGCAGGCTGCACAGGCTTTTTGCTAGCGACCATTGGCCGAGGCGACCAGCCAGTACGGCGGTGACCACCCGCTGCCGTGGCGGCAGGGGCGGGGTTTGCTGAATTAGGCCAAGCTGGCTGCGCAGGCTTTTGCGCTGGCGTGCAGACAGCGCCCAGGGCTTTTGTCCGAGCAGTTCAAGCTCACCGCTGCTGGGTTGTACCTGGGTGGCCAACAGGCGCAGCAGACTGGTTTTACCGGCACCTGACGGGCCGATAATAGCCAGTCGCTCGCCATTGTTGACCCACAGATTGATGCCTTGCAGGGCGATCTGCTTGCCGTAGTGCAGGCCCGCGTCGTGCAGACGCAGGCCGTAGTCGCCTGAGGTCACTTCAGCAGGCCGGCCGCGCGCGCCGCTTCCTCG
>NKIE01000463.1 GCA_002256055.1 Pseudomonas sp. PGPPP3
CCGTCTGCGCAGCAGCCTGCTGGGGCGCTTCAACCTGAGCAACCTGCTGGCGGTGGTCGGTGCCTTACTGGCGCTGGATTACCCGCTGGACGAAATCCTCGCGGTGATGCCCAAGCTGCAAGGCCCGGCCGGGCGCATGCAGCGCCTGGGCGGTAGTCGCCAGCCGCTGGTGGTGGTCGATTATGCGCATACCCCGGATGCCCTGGAGCAGGTGCTGCAAGCCTTGCGCCCACACGTCCAGGGGCGCCTGCTGTGCTTGTTTGGCTGTGGTGGCGATCGTGACCGCGGCAAACCCGCGCAGCGAAGACCCAGAGCAGATCTTTGCCGATATTCGCAGTGGTTTTGCCGACCTGAGCAAGATCAGCCTGCAGCACGGCCGTGGCCAAGCCATCGCCCAGTTGATCGCCAGCGCCACGGCACAGGACGTGATTCTGCTGGCCGGTAAAGGCCACGAGGATTACCAGGAAGTGAATGGCGTGCGTCAGCCGTTCTCCGACCTGCGCGAGGCCGAACAGGCCTTGGCTGCCTGGAGTGCCGAGCATGCTTAAAGCGCTGCGTTTGAGTGAGTTGCTGACAGCCTTGGATGCCCACTTGGTGGGCGCGGATGCCGCGTTCACGGCGGTTTCCACGGACAGCCGCAAGATCGAGCCTGGCCAGCTGTTTATTGCCCTGACCGGGCCGAATTTCGACGGCCACGATTATCTGGCGGCCGTCGCGGCCAAAGGTGCTGTGGCGGCGCTGGTCGAACGTGAAGTAAGCGGCGTCGAGCTGCCGCAGTTGGTGGTAGCGGATGCGCGTGTGGCCCTCGGCCAACTTGGCGCCCTAAACCGTCAGGCCTATAAAGGCCCACTGGCTGCGGTAACCGGCTCTAGCGGCAAGACCACGGTCAAAGAAATGCTCGCCAGCATCCTGCGTGCCGGCCTCGGCGGCCCGGTGCTGGCCACCCGCGGCAACCTGAACAACGACCTCGGTGCACCCCTGACCTTGCTGGAGCTGGCGCCGCAACACGTTGCTGCGGTGATCGAGTTGGGCGCCAACCATGTCGGCGAGATCGCCTACACCGTCGGTTTGACCCAGCCCCAGGTAGCCATCATCACCAACGCCGGAAGCGCTCACGTTGGCGAGTTCGGTGGCCCGGACAAAATCATCGAAGCCAAGGGCGAGATCCTTGAGGGCTTGCCGGCCAGCGGTACGGCGATCCTCAATCTCGACGACAAAGCCTTCGCCACCTGGCAGCAGCGTAACGGCGATCGTGGCGTGCTGAGCTTTGCTCTGCACAATCGTGCGGCGGACTTCTACACCAGCGAGTTGGCCCGTGATGCGCGTGGCTGCCTGGCTTTCACCCTGCAATCACCGGCCGGCAGTACGCGGATCCAGCTCAACCTGCTGGGTGAGCACAATGTCGCCAATGCCCTGGCTGCCGCCGCTGCGGCCCATGGCTTGAACGTGCCGCTGGTCGGGATCAAGGCTGGGCTGGAAAGCCTGCAGCCGGTCAAAGGCCGCGCCGTTGCTCAGTTGGCGACCAGTGGTGCACGGGTGATCGACGACACTTACAACGCCAACCCGATTTCGATGTGTGCCGCGGTTGATATACTCGCCGGCTTCTCCGGCCGCACCGTCCTGGTGCTGGGAGATATGGGCGAGTTGGGCGAGTGGGCCGAGCAGGGCCACCGCGACGTCGGTGCCTATGCCGCCGGCAAGGTCGACACGCTCTATGCCGTAGGACCGCTGATGGCGCATGCCGTCGCGGCCTTTGGCCCGCAGGGACACCATTTCGCTGATCAAGCCAGCCTGATCGCAGCCGTTCTTCACGAATCGGCTGGCAGCAGCATTTTGATTAAAGGTTCACGCAGTGCCGCGATGGAAAACGTCGTCGCGGCCCTGTGTGGCAAAGACCATGGGGAGATTCACTAAATGCTGCTGCTGCTCGCTGAGTATCTGCAACAGTTCTACAAAGGCTTTGCGGTCTTTCAGTACCTGACCCTGCGCGGCATCCTTGGCGTGCTCACCGCACTGACCCTGTCGCTGTGGCTGGGGCCGTGGATGATCCGCACCCTGCAGATGCGCCAGATCGGCCAGTCGGTACGTAACGATGGCCCGCAGTCGCACCTGTCCAAGTCGGGTACGCCGACCATGGGCGGCGCCCTGATCCTCTCGGCCATCGCCATTAGCACCCTGCTTTGGGCTGACCTGTCCAACCGCTATGTGTGGACCGTGCTGGTTGTTACCTTGCTGTTCGGGGGCATCGGCTGGGTCGACGACTACCGCAAAGTGATTGAGAAAAACTCCAAAGGCCTGCCGAGCCGCTGGAAGTATTTCTGGCAGTCGGTGTTTGGCTTGGGCGCTGCGGTGTTTTTGTTTGTCAGCGCGCAGAGCCCGGTCGAAACCACCCTGATCGTGCCGATGTTCAAGGACATCAGCATTCCCCTGGGCGCTGGCCTGGGTATTGGCTTTGTGGTGCTGAGCTACCTGGTGATTGTTGGTTCGAGCAACGCGGTGAACCTGACTGACGGCCTCGACGGTCTGGCGATCATGCCGACGGTGATGGTTGGCGGCGCGCTGGGCATCTTCTGCTACCTGTCGGGCAACGTGAAGTTCGCCGAATACCTGTTGATTCCCTATGTGCCGGGCGCGGGCGAGTTGATCGTGTTCTGCGCCGCTCTGGTCGGAGCCGGTCTGGGCTTCCTGTGGTTCAACACCTACCCGGCACAAGTCTTTATGGGTGACGTCGGCGCCCTGGCGCTGGGCGCCGCGCTGGGCACCATTGCGGTGATCGTCCGCC
>NKIE01000464.1 GCA_002256055.1 Pseudomonas sp. PGPPP3
GCGCCAAGCGATTCAGAAAGGCGGCCTGGAAGACCTCGAAAGCATCCGCAATGCCGTCGAAGCTGCCGGCGCACTCGACTACACCGCGCAATTGGCCCGCAACTTCGCCGAACGCGCCATCGCCTGCCTCGAGGTACTGCCAGCCAGCCCTTACCGCGACGCCCTGACAGAACTCAGCCGCTTCGCCGTAGCGCGCACACACTAAGTACACGCCACCTGAAAAGCCCGCCCGTCCGGCGGGCTTTTTATTGCCCGGGCAAAAGCCAATTTATCCTTGCTATTATTTGAATAGGAATTATTCTCATCTAAACCTCATTACCAAGGAGATGAGCCATGACCTATCTGATCGACGCCTGGCTGGACCGTCCGCACCCTTACCTGCGCATCCTCAATCGGGAAACCGGTACGGTTTGCGTAACGCTGGAAGAACAAGCACTGGAGGAACTGCGCGAACTGGGCGACCTGGACCTCGCCAGCCTCAACTCCAGTGAGCCACTGGTGCTCAAGGAATTGCTGCGTAATTTGTTTCTGTTCTGCTTCGCTCGAGCCTTGCGCCCGAATGCAGATAACGAGGCACCCGTTTCTGAGTGCCTCACCCGCTGAGCGCCCACCAAGGCGCTCAGCCACCGGCCATTACAAAACGGCCAGCAACTCCACATCAAACACCAGCACGCTGTGCGGCGGGATGCTACCGGCAGCCTGGCCACCGTAGGCCAGCTCGCTCGGCACGGTCAGGCGCCACTTGCTGCCGGTGTTCATCAGTTGCAGGGCCTCGACCCAACCAGCAATCACGCCACTCACCGGGAACTCAGCCGGCTCACCACGCTCGTAGGAGCTGTCGAACACAGTGCCGTCGATCAGGGTGCCGTGGTAGTGGGTGCGCACATTGTCGTCAGCCGAAGGCTTGGCGCCTTCGCCAGCGGTCAGCACTTCGTATTGCAGACCCGACTCCAGCACGGTTACACCGGCTTTCTTGGCGTTTTCCGCCAGGAAGGCTACGCCCGCAGCGGCGGCCGCTTCGGCCTGAGCCTTGGCCTGGGCCTGCATCACTTCACGAATCACCTTGAAGCTGGCCGACAAGTCTTCCTGGCTCACACGGCTTGGCGTGCCATTGAAGGCATCGGACAGACCGGCAACGATCGCCAGCAGATTCACACCCGGCGGCGGGTTCTCACGCAACTGGTCGCCCAATTGACGGCCAATGCCGTAGCTAACGCGTGTTTCGTCGGTGGTCAGTTTGAGTTCGGACATGCAACAGCTCCGCTGGAGGTGAAAAAAGGCCGGCCAGACTAGCACAGGTAGAACCAGCCACCCAGCTAGCCTGCTGCACGCCCCCCAACAGGGCTTGATTGGAACGATCGTACCAGTTAGCATGCGTAACCGTATGTTTCCGCCAATGTTCTGCGGCCACCCCCAGCACGGCACAGCAAGATGCCGAAGGATGCCTATGTCCCGCCTGTCGTTGCGCTCCCTGCTCCTGCTTGTTGCCCTTGCTCATGGCCAGACCGCCCTGGCTGCCGAAGGCGAGCGGCTATATGCCCCCTGCGCCAGTTGTCATGGCGTCCAGGCCGAGGGTAATCAGACCTTGCAGGCCCCGGCGCTGGCCGGCCTGAGTGCCGACTACCTGAGCCGCCAGCTTGAGCACTTCAAGGCCGGCCGCCGTGGCAGCGACCCAGCCGACAACATCGCCGCACCCATGCGCGCTATGGCTGCCACTCTGAAGGATGAGCAGGCCGTCAAGGCAGTCGCCACTTACCTGGCCAGCATGCCACTGCCCGCCATCACACCCAGCCTGAGCGGCAACATCAATCAAGGCAGCCGCCTGTATCAAGCCAAGTGCGGCGCTTGTCATGGCGGCAAGGCCGAAGGCAATCCAGCGATGAACACCCCGCGCCTTCGTCAGCAACACGACAGCTACCTGCAGCGCCAGGTCGTGCACTTCCGTCAGGGCGCGCGCGGCAGCGACCCGACGGACCGTTACGGCAAGCAGATGAAAATGATGGCCGCCAGCGTCAACGATGCCGAACTGCTCGACGTGCTCGCCTACATCAGCAGCCTGGACAAACCCTAATGGCCGGCAACTACCTGATCTGGCTCGCCACCGCGGGCCTGCTGGCCACCAGCGCCCAGGCTGCGCAAGCGCCCGCAACCGTGAGTTTGGCTAGCACCTGCCCGCCCGGCTTTGAGCTGAGCGCAGGCAACCAGTGCAAGCTGCACAGCCTGTATGACCAGTACAACTCGTTGTACAGCCAGGGCGTAGGCGGCCTGAAGACCGCCTTGCCGGCGCGCCGCGATGGCTTCTCGCCACAGCAGATCGACCTCGGCCGCCAGCTGTTCTTCGACCCGCTGCTGTCCGGCGATCAGACCCTGTCCTGCGCCAGTTGCCATCACCCCAAGCTGGGGTTTGCCGACGGCCAAGCCAAGAGCACCGGCATCCACGGCCGCACTGCCAGCCGTGGGGCGCCGAGCCTGTGGAACATGGCGTTCTTGACCAGCTTTTTCTGGGATGCGCGGGCCAAGTCGCTGGAAGAGCAAATGACCGGGCCGCTGTACGCCGCCAATGAAATGGGCAACAGCCCGGCGCAGCTGCTCAGCTCAATCGACGGCAATAGCACCTACCGCCGCCTGTTCGCCGAGGCCTTCGACCAACGCGCGGAACAGCCAATCAACCTGACGCAGATCTACACCGCGATTGCCGCCTTCGAGCCCTCACTGATCTCGCTCAACAGTCGCTACGACCACTACACCCACGGCTATGCAGAGGCGCTGAATG
>NKIE01000465.1 GCA_002256055.1 Pseudomonas sp. PGPPP3
GAATAACGCCGGACGTCCTCCGGCCAACCGATCAGCCAGAGTACCTGCGCCACCACTGGCCAGGCACGTGAACGTCTTAGTCAGCTCCGGAGCACCAATGGCCCTGCCCCGCATCACTTCGCCCCATGCCACCGGCAACCAGCGTACCCAACGGGTGATGCTGCAGGTGCTGCTGGCCACCGTGCCGGCGGTGCTGGTCCTGACCTGGCTGTTCGGTATCGGCACCCTGGTCAACCTGCTGTGGGCTAGCCTGGTAGCGCTGGGCTGCGAGGCCGCGATCCTGGCCATTCGTAAACGCCCCATCACCTTCTACCTCAAGGACGGCAGCGCCCTAGTCACCGCCGTACTGCTCGCCCTGGCCCTGCCGCCCTATGCCCCCTGGTGGCTGACCCTGATCGCCGTGGGCTTTGCCATCATCTTCGGCAAGCAACTCTATGGCGGCCTCGGGCAGAACCCCTTCAACCCGGCCATGCTGGGCTATGTGGTGGTGCTGATTTCCTTCCCGCTGCCGATGACCACCTGGCCGGCGCCCCATAGCGTCGGCATGCTCGCCGGCATCGAACACATCTGGGGCCTGGCCAGCCTGCCCGACGGCTGGAGCCAAGCCACAGCCCTGGACAGCCTGAAGCTCAACAAAAGCCTGACGGCGCTTTGGCGGCCAGGGTGTGGAGTGGGTCAACCTAGCCTTCCTGCTCGGCGGTCTGTACCTGCTCAAACAAAAACTGATCAGCTGGCACGCACCCGTGGGCATGCTCGCCGCACTCGCCGTGATGAGCCTGCTGTTCTGGAATGGCAGCGGCTCGGACTCAAACGGCTCGCCGCTGTTTCACCTGCTGACCGGCGCTACCATGCTTGGCGCCTTCTTTATCGTCACCGACCCGGTGTCTGGCGCCACCAGCCAACTGGGCCGGATCATCTTTGGCGCAGGTGTCGGCGTGCTGGTGTACATCATCCGCACCTGGGGCGGTTACCCGGACGGCATGGCCTTCGCGGTGCTGCTAATGAACCTGACCGCCCCGACCATCGACTATTACAGCCGCCCGCGTACCTACGGCCACCGCAAAGCCGAACGCGGCTTCAAGATCGGGGAGTGAGCATGAACCTGCCAGAAATCAGCCGCTCCATGCTGAAAAACAGCGTCATTCTCGGCCTATTCGCCGTGTTTACCGTCGGTTTGGTGGCCATCACCCAGCAAGGCACCGCTGAGCGGATTGCCAGCGCCGAGCGAGATGCCAAGGCCCGCGCCCTGAGTGAAATTCTGCCGGCCGGCAGCTACGACAACCACCTGTTGGACCACCCGCGCTTGGTGCAAAGCCCGCTGCTCGGCTATAGCCAAGCCAAGCCAGCCTATATCGCCCGCCTGAATGGCCAGATCAGCGCGATTATCTTCCAGGTCAGCGCGCTTGACGGCTACAGCGGCGCCATCCACCTGCTGGTGGGGGTCAAGGCCGATGGCACACTGGCTGGCGTGCGAGTCATCAGCCACAAGGAAACCCCAGGCCTGGGCGACAAGATCGAGCTAAGCAAAAGCCCGTGGGTCGGCGCCTTTGCCGGCACATCCCTGACGACGCCAGATGAGTCGGGGTGGGCGGTGAAAAAAGACGGCGGCCAATTCGACCAGTTCGCTGGCGCCACCATCACCCCGCGGGCGGTAGTCAAAGCCGTGCACCAGGCGCTGCAGTATTTCGATCAACAGCGCGCACACTTGCTAGCCCCCGACACCGGCAGCGGAGAACACAACAATGGCTAGTTATCGCGAAATTGCCGTTAACGGCCTGTGGAAGAACAACCCCGGCCTGGTGCAGTTGCTGGGCCTATGCCCGCTGCTGGGGGTGAGCAACTCGATGGTCAACGCCCTGGGCATGGGCATCGCCACGGCCCTGGTGCTGGCGGCCTCCACCGCCGCCGTGGCGCTGATTCGCCGCCAGGTCACCGATGCCGTGCGCCTGCCGGTGTTCGTGATGATCATCGCCGCCCTGACCACCTGCATCGAGCTGCTGATGCAGGCCTTCACCTATGAGCTGTACCAAATTCTCGGCATCTTTATCCCGTTGATCACCACCAACTGCATCATTCTCGGCCGCGCCGAAGCCTTTGCCGCGAAAAACAGCGTGGCCCACGCCAGCTTCGACGGCCTGATGATGGGCAGCGGCTTTGCTCTGGTGCTGCTGGCCCTGGGCAGCGTGCGCGAGCTGCTCGGCACCGGCATGCTGCTGAGCAATATGCAACTGCTGTTCGGCGCTCACGCAGCCAGCTGGCAGATTGAAGTATTCCCCCACTACCCAGGCTTCCTCCTCGCCATCCTGCCGCCGGGGGCCTTTCTGGTTCTGGGCTTGCTAATCGCGGGTAAAAACTATCTGGATGCCCGCGCCAGCGAGCGCGCCAAGGCCGCGCATGTGCCGGTCGAAGCAGCGCCCAGCCGGCGCGTACGGGTCACCGGAGTAATCGAGTGAACGCCGCCAAACGCCTGGAGATCTTCCGCCGCCTGCACGAAGACAATCCCGAGCCGAAGACCGAGTTGGCCTACAACTCGCCCTTCGAGCTGCTGATTGCGGTGATTCTCTCGGCCCAGGCCACCGACGTCAGCGTCAACAAGGCCACCGCCAAGCTGTATCCCGTCGCCAACACCCCGGAGGCGATCTACGCCCTGGGCGTCGCGGGCCTGAGCGAGTACATCAAGACCATCGGCCTATACAACAGCAAGGCCAAGAACGTCATCGAAACCTGTCGCCTGCTAGTGGAAAAGCACGCCAGCCAGGTGCCGCAGAC